>DASYSW010000421.1:0-2308 GCA_036002905.1 Chitinophagaceae bacterium | reverse complement strand
CAGCGTTCTATTCTTCCTTTCCTGGTTTGCGTGTCGGTATAATGGGTACGTATAATAACATCCGTCGCCATTTCAGTATTTATTACTTCGGCACTTCCTTCACATAAAATTGTTGCCTGGTTATAACCTCTTCTTTTTTCTTTGGAAGCAAATAACGGAAGGGGAACAAGGTAATCTACTTTGTTAAAACGACTGGCCCTTTTGAGGTCATATGCCATTAGCCGGCCCAGCTGTTTTCCCAGTTCTTTATTTCCCTTGTATTTTAATTGATGCATGAGACGTTGCATTAGCGATTCCTTGACAAAGTAATATTGAGCGGTGGCATTGATAACTGGCAATCTGCCCCAGAAGATTTTTTCTACAGGGTTGTTCACGTGCAGATGAAAGTTGGTTTCAGGCAACCCGGCAATACATTTCATGCACAAGCTGCTTTCTTCATCTATAATATCACTACCGCAACCATCGCAGACGTGAGGGAACAAAATATGAAGGATCGAGTTTTTCAGTTCCTTGTAACTGACCATATAAGCGGGATTCTAAAATAAATACCTGTATACTTCATCTACCCGGCTCATCGATATTATTTCGATACCTGCCTGCCAGTCAGGCAGGTTAGATTTTTGTTTCGTTGATCCTTTTTGGGCTTGCCTGCCAGACGGCAGGTTATATTTTGAAACGATGATTTTTTCAAACCCAAGTTTTTCTGCTTCAGCAATTCGTTGTTCAATCCTGTTGACAGATCTTATTTCTCCGCTTAGGCCGATCTCACCAGCGAAACAAATGTGAGGCTGAACGGGAACGTCTTCATATGAAGAAAGCAAAGCGCAAAGAACCGCGAGATCAATAGAGGGATCTTCAACTTTTAACCCTCCGGCTATATTGAGAAAAACGTCTTTAATACCAAAATGAAAACCACCCCTTTTCTCCAGGACCGCCAGCAATAATTGTAATCTGCGGGAGTCAAAGCCGGTAACGGTTCGTTGAGGAGTTCCATACACTGATTGAGTGACGAGGGCCTGCACTTCGATCAACAAAGGCCTGATTCCTTCAATTGTAGCGGCAATGGCAATACCCGTCAATTGATCTTCTTTTTGCGTGATCAAAATTTCGCTGGGATTAATGATACCCTTCATTCCAGTATCGGTCATTTCATAGATACCTATTTCAGATGTACTGCCAAAACGATTTTTCAGAGTACGCAGTATTCGATATGCATAATGACGATCACCTTCAAATTGCAAAACAGTATCAACCATATGCTCGAGGATCTTCGGGCCGGCAATGGTCCCATCCTTTGTAATATGGCCAATCAAAAAGACCGGCGTGTTGGTATCTTTTGCAAATCTTTGAAATTCTGCCGCACTCTCTTTTATTTGAGAGACACTTCCCTGCGATGAGTCAATGAAAGGAGTTTGTATTGTTTGAATGGAATCGACAATGACAAGATCAGGATTTAATTTTTTTATTTCCTGGAAGATTACTTGCGTAGAAGTTTCAGTGAGAAGATAAAAGTTCTCATGGGGTAGATTTAATCTCTCTGCGCGCATTTTTATTTGTTGCTCGCTCTCTTCGCCACTGATGTAGAGTACCTTTATATTTTTTAATGTCAGCCCGATCTGTAAAAAAAGTGTTGATTTACCAATGCCGGGTTCTCCCGCAATCAGCACTATGCTTCCAGGAACTATTCCACCACCTAATACCCTGTTAAGTTCAATGTCAGACGTGACTAGCCGATTCTCTTCACTGCTTTTAATTTCATTTAATGAAATTGTTTTGCTTGGTCTTTTCTCGACATTATAATTTTTCCATCCATTGTTCTTTGAGTCTTCTTTTTGAATTAATTCTTCAACAAAAGTGTTCCATTGATTACATGAAGGACATTGTCCCAGCCATTTCACACTTTCATATCCGCAATTCTGGCAAAAAAAAGCTGTTTTTATCTTAGCCATTAAATAAAGTTAACCTTTCGCATCAAGTTGGAGTAGTACTAAAACCAACAGCTGGAGACAAGAAAAAAAGCAACAAAAGAAGATGATTTCTTTAAAGTAAAAAGGGCTGACCTTTCGATCAACCCTCTTACTTACTAACCCATTAAATTCTTGCACTAAGTTACAAATATGACCCACATTACAAAATAAATTTTTGCCGCTGTGAATAACTTTTACAACGATTTTTTACCTTGAGACTCAATAAACTTCGGTTGAAACGTCCTATTTAAGTATTTGATTATCAAAATATAACAAAAAGTGATCTTGAGTTTAGAAAATCTGTAAAAATTATTGAAGATCAATGAAAGCGAAACGTAAAA
>DASYSW010000420.1:0-34540 GCA_036002905.1 Chitinophagaceae bacterium | reverse complement strand
AACTGGTTGTCAAAATCATCTAAAATAAATTTAGCTACCGTGCTTTCAGTAAAATCGAAATGCTTTGAGATCATCTGTTGCAATATCTGTACATCTTCCTCGTCAAGCGGGTCCAGGTCGACCATCTCTCTATTGCAGTTATCAGCAAATTTTCCTTTTACATCATACACATAAGCGATACCACCACTCATACCTGCGGCAAAATTCCGTCCTGTATCGCCAAGCACCACTACTCTTCCACCGGTCATATATTCACAACCATGATCGCCCACACTTTCTACCACTGCATTCACACCGGAGTTACGAACACAAAAACGCTCACCTGCCTTACCGCGAATGAATGCTTCACCCGAAGTCGCACCATAAAAAGCTACATTCCCGATAATGATATTTTCTTCGGGCTTAAACTTTGCCTGTCGCGGAGGATATATAACCAGTCTTGCACCACTTAATCCCTTTCCACAATAATCATTGGCATCACCTTCAAGTTCAAGGGTGATTCCCTTTGTATTGAATGCGGCGAAACTTTGTCCCGCGGTTCCTGTGAATTTGAAATGAATCGTATCGGCAGGCAATCCATCCCCGCGATATTTTTTTGTGATCTCATTGGAAAGGATTGTCCCTAATGTTCTGTTTGTATTTTTTACGCTGAACTCTTTGTAAACTCGTGTTCTGTTTTCCAGTGCAGGTTGTGCTGCCTCCAATAGTTTCCAATCAAGCACTTCTTCGAGTCCATGATCCTGCTCCTCCGAACAATACAACCGGTCGTAGGGAGAACTGGTTTCCTTATAAAGGATAGGTGAAAGATCCAATCTCCTGTACTTCCAATGCATCACATCTTCTCTTTGCTGAAGGCTATCTACCTGGCCGATCATTTCATTCACCGTTTTAAATCCAAGTTCGGCCATGATCTCACGTAATTCCTGTACGATGAATTTGAAAAAGTTCACAACATGATCAGCATTGCCCGTAAATCTTTTTCTCAATTCAGGATCTTGTGTTGCAACGCCAACAGGACAGGTATTCAGGTGGCATTTACGCATGAGGATACAACCTTCAACAACCAATGCCGCTGTTGCAATTCCCCATTCTTCAGCGCCCAGTAATGCAGCGATCGCGATGTCTCTGCCTGTTTTCATTTGTCCATCTGCCTGCACGACCACGCGACTACGCAATTTATTTTTTACAAGCGTCTGGTGTGTTTCAGCCAAACCAAGTTCCCACGGCAAACCCGCATGACGAATAGAGCTGATCGGTGAGGCGCCCGTTCCACCATCGTGGCCTGAGATCAGAATCACGTCTGCTTTTGCCTTGGCCACGCCTGCTGCAATAGTTCCAACACCTGCTTTACTCACCAGTTTCACATTTATCCTTGCATTGCGATTCGAATTCTTCAAATCGTAGATCAGCTGAGCCAGGTCCTCAATGGAGTAAATATCATGATGTGGAGGTGGAGAGATCAATCCAACACCCGGAGTAGAATGTCTTGTCTTACCGATCCAGTCATCCACTTTATGACCGGGCAACTGGCCCCCTTCACCGGGTTTCGCGCCCTGTGCCATTTTTATTTGCAACTCATCTGCTTCTGTGAGGTATAGGCTCGTTACTCCAAACCTCGCACTGGCAATTTGTTTGATGGCACTGCGCATGTAGTCTCCATTTGGCAATCGCTCATATCTTCTTTCATCTTCACCACCTTCTCCTGTATTGCTTTTGCCACCAAGACGATTCATGGCTATGGCCAATGTCGTATGAGCTTCCCATGAAATGGAACCAAAACTCATGGCACCCGTAGCAAAACGCTTGAAAATATTTTCTGCCGGTTCAACCTCATCAATTGAAATAGAAGGGCGGGTTTTTTTAAAGTCAAGTAAACTGCGAAGCGTACACGCTTTTTCACCCTGCTCATTTACAAGCTTTGAATATTTTTTGAAAGTGTTGTAATCATTCATCCTTGTTGAGTATTGCAACAAGTGAATCGTTTGTGGGTTGAATAAATGGAACTCGCCGCTTTTCTTCCACTGGTAAATACCTCCTACGGGCAAACGATCAACAGGAATTTCCTTTCTCGTAAATGCAACAAAATGCTTGGCCAAAATTTCTTTTGCAATTTCATCAAGTCCCATTCCCTGGATGCGAGAAGTAGCACCTGTGAAGTATGTGTCAACTACTTCATTATTCAAACCAATGATCTCAAATATTTGAGCGCCCTGGTAAGATTGCAAAGTTGAAATTCCCATTTTGGAAAAAACTTTCAGCAATCCTTCATTCACTGCTTTTATATAATTTTTCTTCAGTTCCTCATCATTCAATTCCGTTTGCAATCTTCCACTCTCCTTCATATCACGAATAGAAGAAAGGGCGAGATAGGGATTGATAGCAGTTGCGCCGAAACCGATGAGACAAGCAAAATGATGAACCTCCCAAACATCACCCGCTTCGACAATGATGCCGACCTTGCTTCGCATGCCTTTGCGAATGAGATGATGATGGACAGCCGAAGTCGCCAGCAAGGAAGGAATCGCGGCGTGCTCAGAATCGATCGCCCGGTCCTGCAATATCAAAACTTCAAATCCATCATCAACGGCATCAGTTGCATAGCGACATAACCGGTCAAGTCCTGCTTTCAATGATCCGGGCTTACCATCAGCGCGGAAATAGCACTGTAATGTTTTTGCCTGGAAAATTCCTGTATCGATACTCCTGATCTTTTCTAACTCATGATTATTTAGAACCGGATGCTTCAACGCAACCGTATGACAGGTCAGCTCATTCTCTTCGAGTAAGCTTCCCATGTTTCCAACAAAAGTGGCGAGACTCATTACAAGCTTTTCACGAATGGGATCAATCGGTGGGTTTGTAACCTGTGCAAATAATTGCTTGAAATAAGAACTCAAATGTTGTGGCTGATCGCTCAACACGGCTAATGGCGTATCACTACCCATTGAGCCGACAGGTTCCTTTCCTTCAAGAGCCATCGGTGCAACGATGGTTTCGAGGTCTTCCTTTGAATAGCCAAATGTCTTTTGATATTTGAAGACCTGGTCATGCTCAAGATGAGTGAACATGACCCTGGGTTCCGGCAACTCATCGAGACGGATCTTGTATTTATTCAACCAGTCACCATACGGTTTTTGCGAACAAATTTTTTGTTTCAGCTCATCATCACTGATAATTCGTCCCTGCTCAAGATCCACGACAAACATTTTTCCAGATTGCAATCTTCCCTTTTCTTTTATCATTGATGGATCAACCGGCAATACACCCGACTCCGACGCCATAATCACGCGGTCATCGGTAGTTACACAGTAACGTGAAGGACGAAGGCCATTCCGATCCAGCGTCGCACCAATAATTTTTCCATCCGTAAAAGAAATAGAAGCGGGTCCATCCCAGGGCTCCATCATGGATGCATGAAATTCATAAAACGCCTTGCGTACGGGGTCCATGCTTTCATTCCCATCCCATGCTTCGGGTATCAGCATCATCATCACCATCGGCAACGAACGACCCGTCAGTGTCAAAAGTTCTATCATGTTGTCAAGGCAGGCGGAATCACTTTGCTCGCCACTGACAATTGGCAATAACATCTCCATTTCCTGTTTGGAGAAATACGGAGAACTAAACTCCTGTTCGCTTGTTCGTAACCAGTTTAAATTTCCCTGGAGAGTATTTATTTCTCCATTGTGTGCAATGAATCGGAATGGCTGCGCCAGTTTCCAGGAGGGAAATGTATTGGTTGCAAATCTCGAATGAATGAGACCAAATGCACTGACTACTCTTTTATTTGAAAGATCAGGGAAGTAGTCACGCAGCTGCAAACTTGTAAGCTGTCCCTTATACACGATCGTCTTATAAGAAAGCGATGCCACATAAAAACCGATCGCGTCCTGCTTTACAGTGTTGCGAATGGTATGTACTGCATAATTGCGAAGGACAAATAATTTTCTTTCAAAATCATCAGGATTTGAAATATGGTCAGGGCACGCAATGAATACCTGCTCCATTTCAGGCTCAACAGATAACGCCGTTGCCCCAATACCTTCGGCATTGACCGGCACCTTGCGGTATCCTAAAATTTCAAGCCTCAATTTTTCTGCCGCCCTGTTAAAAATATCCCGGCATTCTTCACGTAATCTTATGTCACGTGGAAAGAAGATCATGCCCACACCGTAGCGACCATACGAAGGCAAATGAAATCCGAGACGAATAGATTCATCAAAGAAAAATTCATGGGGGATTTGAATCAGTATACCAGCACCGTCGCCAGTATTGACTTCGCAGCCACAAGCGCCGCGATGCTCCATATTTTCAAGAATGGTGAGTGCATCTGCAATATGCTGATGTGATTTGTGCCCTTTTATGTTAGCCACAAAACCGATACCACAGGAATCACGCTCGAACGACGGATGATATAAACCGCGATTGCTTGCCATGCAAGAGTACTTTTTTAAAATGAATATATAATTGGGCCGGGATCACCCCGGTCATATCGCAAGCAACTTCGGAAAATACGAAACGTTTTTTATAGGATGCGAAAACTTTTCAATAATTATCCACACAGCCTATGCCCCATTCCCTTTCCGAAGGAAAAGGAGGCCAAACTTTCGTGAATCGATCACCTCCAACCGCTAAGCATTTCATCTGTCACCATTCTTTCTAACTTTTCCATTCCTTTCGTCCCTCCCTTGGGGAAGGATTTAGGACGGGCCTACACCAAATAGCCAAACATCTTGTCATCCTTATTGATCTCCGAAAAATCAATATGATGACTTCTCATTTTCTCCATCAGATGGACATAGTCCTTTTTAAATTTTAACTCAATCCCGATCAATGCCGGGCCACTTTCTTTATTTGTCTTTTGCATATATTCAAACCTCGTGATATCATCATGAGGCCCTAAAACATGATTCACAAACTCCTTCAATGCTCCGGGTCTCTGCGCAAAATTTACCAGGAAGTAGTGCTTCAACCCTTCATACTGCAAACTGCGCTCTTTTATCTCGGGCATCCGATCGATATCATTGTTACTGCCACTCACAACACAAACGACATTCTTTCCTTTTATTTCATCTGCATAATCGTCGAGGGCGGCAATGGATAACGCTCCCGCGGGCTCTACAACGATAGCGTCCTCATTGTATAGTTGCAAAATGGTCGAGCATGCTTTCCCTTCGGGAACAAGATGCATATCATCAAGTACATCTTTGCAAATGGAAAAAGTAAGATCTCCTACTCTTTTCACCGCAGCACCATCGACAAAGCGGTCAATCTGTTCCAATGTGACCGGGTGACCGGCTTTCAGAGCTTCGAACATAGCAGGCGCACCTTCTGGCTCCAGGCCAATGATCTTTGTTTTCGGTGAATACGTCTTAAAGTAAGACCCCACTCCAGAACTTAATCCACCACCACCAACAGGAATAAACAAATAATCAATGTCAGTTTTATCTTCTAATATCTCAACAGCAACGGTCCCCTGCCCTTCTATGATCCTTCGATCATCAAATGGCGGAATAAATGTCATGCCATTTTTTTCGGTAAAATTTTTTGCCGCGACTGCACAATCGTCAAATGTATCCCCCACTAATTTCACTTCTACATACTCCTCACCAAACATTTTTGTTTGATTCACTTTTTGCTTCGGAGTAATAATTGGCATGAACACGACGCCTTTTGCATTTAGTTTTTTACAGCTATAGGCAAAACCCTGCGCATGGTTACCGGCACTTGCACAAACCACACCTTTTTGCAATTGTTCGTGCGGCAGCCCGCTCATCATGTTGTAGGCGCCGCGTAATTTGTATGAACGAACCACCTGCAAATCTTCGCGCTTCAAAAAAATATTGCACTTGTGTTTGCGCGAAAGATTATGATTGAACTGCAATGGAGTCCTGTTCACGATATCCTTTAACCGCAAAGCGGCTTGCTGGAAATGAAATTCCATTCCCGGATTTTGCAGAAGGCCATCTGCTTCGTGCTCTTGTTTATTTATCGTCTTTGTTTCCATGAATGCATTATCATATTGATTCAGACTTCAACGCTTGCTTTCTGAATGAATCCTTTGTTGACGGATGTGTAGCCGTCGGTGTTGCCGCAGGCTGATTCTCCGGTCTTAGACTTCTTACTGTCTTTCCCGTTTGCCACATTTCACTTTCACGCAGATCTTTCAATTCTTCCTCCAGTTTCTCCCGATAGTCAGGTTGAGAATTCGAATCAATGGAGCGCTGAGATTCTTTCCCTGCAGCTACGCTTTCATACAATTCGTTGAACACGGGTAATGTCGCATCGCGGAATCTTTTCCACCAATCCAATGCACCCCTTTGTGCTGTTGTCGAACAATTCGCATACATCCAGTCCATCCCGTTTTCAGCAACGAGTGGCATTAATGATTGCGTCAACTCTTCCACTGTTTCATTAAATGCTTCTGAGGGAGTATGGCCTTTTGAACGCAATACTTCATACTGAGCAGCAAAAATGCCCTGTATTGCTCCCATCAGTGTTCCTCTTTCACCAGTGAGATCTGAATAAACTTCCTTTCTAAAATCTGTTTCGAACAAATAACCACTCCCAATGGCGATACCCAATGCAACTACTCTTTCAAATGCTTTTCCCGTTGCATCCTGGAAAATGGCGTATGAACTGTTTAATCCACGTCCTTGCAGGAACATTCTGCGCAAAGATGTACCAGACCCTTTTGGTGCGACCAAAAATACATCTACATCTTTCGGTGGCTGTATACCTGTCTGATGATTGAACGTAATACCGAACCCATGAGAAAAATATAATGCCTTGCCTTTTGTCAGGTACTTTTCCACTGTCGGCCAAAGTTTGATTTGTGCCGCATCGCTCAATAAATAGCAAATGATGGTTCCCTTTTCAAGCGCCTCCTCTATTTCAAACAAACTCACGCCTGGAACAAAACCATCACGAACGGCTTTATCCCAACTCTTTGAATTTTTTCTTTGACCCACGATCACGCTGATGCCGTTGTCACGCTGATTCAGTGCCTGGCCGGGTCCTTGCACACCGTAGCCTATTACAGCCACCGTTTCGTTTTTCAAAACTTCTTGTGCTTTGGAGAGCGGGAACTCTTCACGAGTTACTACGTTTTCCTCCACTCCACCGAAATTTAACTTTGCCATGTTGTATTGTTTTAGTTTGTTTGGATTTTTATTTTTATTTTTTTGTTGTCAGCCTTTTGAATTTCTTTTCGTCGCCTGTTGCGTCGCACACTTTTACGTTCAGCAATTCTATTCATCTTTTTTCAACGGGGTTAGCCCGTTGCTATTCACACTTTGCTCCCTCGGAGCAAACCCACTCGCCATTAACCACTCACCTTTCACGTTATCAGCTCCACAGTTCCGAAATCTTCCTCGCGCAATCTTCCAGGAATTTTACATCGTCATCGCTGAATGCATTTGTTTTCTCACCTTCCACATCGATCGTCCCTACTATTTGTTTACCGGTTTTGTCAAAAACAGGCACTACTATTTCTGACTTCGTATTTGTGAACGTCAGTAAATAGTCTTCGTCTTTGTCAATATCGTTTACAACAACCGTCCTTCCCTGCATCACAGCTCTTCCATTCAAGCCCTTATCTTTCGGAAATGATGGAATAAGAGGCTCTGATCTCCCCGCACACGAGACAATCTTTATTTCATTTTCTTTGACATCATATACTCCTGCCCAGGGATATCCTTTTGACATGCATATCTTATCTGCAATTAATCTCGCCTTTTCATTACGCGGGTTATCCGACTTTAATATTTCAGAAAATGAGACTTCCATATTACATACTGAAAATTTTTTCGTTTTCGTTCAAAAATTCATTTTCGATTACGTCTTCATGTGGCTGATGCTCTTCGAATTCTTTCAGCTTTTCATGAAAACCATGACTCGATTTAATAATAGCCACTCTTGCACTTCTCACAAATTCGATCAATCCGTAGGGCTCCAGCGCTTTGATCAATCCATCTATTTCTTCGCGGTGACCGCTTGTTTCAAAGACAATATAATCCGTTCGGATCGCCACAGCCCTCGCTCCATACTCACGTAACAACCGCTCAACTTTTACCTTCTCCGCGATCACATCTGTGGGTACCTTATACATCGCCAGCTCCTGCCATACGATTTCTTCATTTGTATTGTAATATGCCTTCAATACCTCCACCTGCTTCTCGATCTGGCGGCAAAGCTTGCGAACAACATCCTCCGTTTCATTAATGACAATCGTAAAGCGGTGAACGCTGTCTATTTCGGAGGGCGAAGTGTTTAAACTTTCAATATTGATCTTCCTCCTCGAAAAAATAATGGCAATACGGTTCAGTAAACCGATCTGGTTTTCCGTATAAACCGTGATTGTATATTCCTGTTTATTCATTGTTTCCTTATTTAAGCTTACTTACGATAATAATCCCTGTGGACCAATTCAGTTTTGTCAGCGTTATATCATTTCGTTTCTCCAGCTCTTCAATCAACCGCTCTACTTTTTCTGAATGACCTGCCGGCCAATTCGGCTGGGGCAACATATCATCAATGACATAAAATCCACCCTGTTTAACTAATTCAATCGTTTCTTCAAACAACTCGTATTTTCCCGGCATCGCATCTGCAAAGATCAAATCGAATTTTTCACCTGCATAATTCTGGATCCATTCATAACCGTCTGCCAGCACAAATTCCACTCTTGCATCCTGTAAAGCCTTTCTCGCAATATCGAGGAGCAATTCGTTATTCTCAACTGTTACCAGTTTTGTCCCTTTATCCATACCATCAACGATCCATGATGTAGCCAAACCTGTTCCCGTTCCCAGCTCCAGTATGCTTCCCCCCGGTTTTGAAGCAGCTAAAGTTTTCAGCAGGCTTCCGGTTTGCATATCAGAAGCCATATTGAACTCTATCGCCCTTGTCGCCTGCACAATATTTTCATATTGTACCGGTTTATCAGAAAACACACTGTCCACCATCATTTCAAATTTATTTCAATCTTATCTCCGCTACACTACAACCCTGCGGCACCATTGGGAAAACGTTATTTTCTTTTCCAACCATCACTTCTAACAAATAAGATCCCTTATGATCAAGCATTTCTTTCAATGCGCCTTCTAACTCATCTCGCTGTGAAACGTTGCGTCCAGGGATGCGATATCCTTTTGCTACCTGGACAAAATCGGGGCTCGTGATATCTACAAAAGAGTATCGTTTATCATGAAACAATTGCTGCCACTGGCGAACCATCCCGAGAAAATTATTATTGAGTATGATGATCTTGATGTTAATGCCACTCTGCATTATAGTTCCTAATTCCTGGATGGTCATCTGGAAACCGCCATCCCCGATAATCGCAACTACTGTTCTGTTTGGTGCGCCAAATTTTGCGCCAATAGCTGCAGGCAGGGCAAAACCCATTGTCCCAAGGCCACCCGACGTAATATTACTCTTCGTTTCATTAAATTTCGCATAACGACAGGCTACCATCTGATGCTGACCAACATCCGTTACGAACACCGCATCTCCCTTCGTTAATTCATTGACTATTTTGATCACTTCCCCCATAGTAAGGATATCACTTGTCGGGTTCAGTTCCGGAATGATACAAGCCTCCATCTCTTCTTTCATGTAATCCCGGAAGCGCTGCATCCAGTCCGGATATGTTTTTTGTTCTACCAATTCGGTAAGTAGCGGAAGGGTTTCCTTGCAATCACCCCAGACAGGTACTGTTGACTTTACATTTTTGTCGATCTCTGCGGGATCAATATCCAGATGAATGACTTTGGCTTGTTTTGCATATTTGTCCAGGCGACCGGTAACACGATCATCGAATCGCATACCTACCGCGATCAACACATCACATTCATTTGTCAAAACATTCGGTCCATAGTTTCCGTGCATTCCAAGCATGCCAACGGCCAACGGGTGATCAGTGGGAATGGCGCTCATTCCTAAAATTGTCCACGCTGCAGGCAATCCACCTTTTTCAATGAATTGCTTAAATTCCTTTTCTGCCTTACCAAGAATCACACCCTGCCCAAAGATTACGAATGGTTTTTTTGCAGCATTGATCAATTTGGCGGCTTCCTCAATGTATTCCTTCCTTACAAACGGTTTGGGACGGTAGCTCCTGATATGATCTGTCTTTTCATATCCATGAAAGTCTATCTTCTGCAGTTGTGCATTTTTGGTGATATCGATCACGACAGGACCAGGTCTTCCGCTTTTCGCGATGTAAAATGCTTTTGCTAACACAGAAGGAATTTCATTGGCATCGGTTACCTGGTAATTCCATTTCGTAACAGGTGTTGTGATATTGATAACATCCGTTTCCTGGAAGGCGTCAGTTCCTAATAGATGAGCGTATACCTGGCCGGTTATACAAACAACAGGCGTGCTGTCGATCATTGCATCAGCAAGCCCTGTCACTAGATTGGTTGCACCGGGTCCACTCGTCGCAAACACTACCCCCACTTTTCCTGATGTCCTTGCATAACCCTGTGCTGCATGAACGGCTCCCTGCTCGTGACGAACGAGAATATGTTTTAATGCCTCACCATAATCATACAAAGCATCATAGATCGGCATGATCGCTCCACCCGGATAACCAAAAATGGTATCCACCTTTTCAGCAACCAATGCTCTCATGACTGCTTCACTGCCTGAGATGTTCACCGCTCCCGTCCCATTGAGGGAGGACTGTGAGGCCTCTTCCTGCTTCGATGTTGCCTTTCCTTTTTGTAGAGTTTCCATTTGCGTTTTATTGAATGACCAGTTAATTAATGTTTGATCGACAGGGCTTATTCATCAGTTACGCATCCTTCCGCTGCTGTCTTTACCTGCTTTGCATATTTGTACAGAATACCATTTGTTGCCTTTAATGCCGGTTGTTTCCACTTCTTTTTTCTTTCGGCAATTTCTTTATCCGGGACCTTTAAAGTGATCGTGTTTTTTGTTGCGTTGATCTCAATAATATCATCATCCTGGACAAGTCCTATTAAACCTCCTTCAAAGGCTTCAGGAGTAATGTGCCCCACAACAAATCCATGGGTGCCCCCGCTAAATCTGCCATCAGTGATAAGCGCAACCGATTTACCCAAACCAGCCCCGATGATTGCTCCTGTCGGTTTCAACATCTCGGGCATTCCCGGCGCACCTTTTGGCCCGATATTCTTTATTACTACCACGTCGCCTGCGCGCACACGATGTGTTTGAATTCCTTTTATAAGATCATGCTCGCCATCAAACACCCGTGCGGTGCCTTCAAAGCGTTCTCCTTCTTTCCCGCTAATCTTCGCCACGCTTCCACCTTCGGCAAGATTGCCGTACAATATTTGTAAATGCCCGGTAGCCTTTATCGGTGTTTCCACTGGCATGACTACTTTTTGTTTATCGAAATCAAGTTCCGGTGCAGCCTTTAAATTTTCTTGAACGGTTTTTCCCGTTACTGTTAAACAATCGCCATGCAAAAAACCTTTGCTTAATAAGTACTTCATCACTGCCGGCACTCCACCATATTCGTGAAGATCTTGCATTAAATATTTACCGCTGGGTTTAAAATCTGCAAGCACAGGAACCTTGTCGCTGATCGTTTGAAAATCGTCCTGTGTCAAAGGCACTCCCACACTTTTTGCCATCGCAATCAAATGCAATACCGCATTCGTACTGCCGCCCAGGACCATGATCACTGTAATTGCATTTTCAAATGCCTTTCGCGTCATGATATCTTTCGGCTTGATATCTTTTTCCAGCAACAGTTTTATAGCAGACCCAACAGCAGCGCATTCTTCTTGTTTGTCATCGCTCAATGCGGGATTAGATGAAGAGTACGGCAAACTCATTCCCAGGGCTTCGATTGCAGAAGCCATTGTGTTGGCCGTATACATGCCGCCGCATGCACCTGCGCCAGGGCATGCGTGTTGCACAATGCCTTTAAAATCGGCTTCACTTAAATTGCCTGCTATTTTCTTGCCCAGTGCTTCAAATGCGGAAACAATATTCAGGTCCTCATCTTTATAATGACCCGGTGCGATAGTACCGCCGTACAACATGATCGAGGGGCGATTCAATCTTCCCATTGCCATGATCGTACCCGGCATGTTTTTATCGCAACCCGGAATGCAAACCAGTGCATCATAATATTGCGCGCCTGCATTTGTCTCAATGCTATCCGCGATCACATCACGGCTAACTAAACTATACCTCATTCCATCAGTTCCCATGCTAATACCATCACTCACACCGATGGTATGAAACCGTAGCCCTATCAAACCCTTTGTAGTATTCACACTTTCCCTGACAGTTGTTGCGAGGTCATTCAAATGCATGTTACAGGGATTGCCGTCCCAACCCATACTTGCAATTCCTACCTGCGCTTTTGAAAAATCTTCTTCTTTAAACCCAATGGCGTAATACATCGCCTGCGCAGCAGGTTGTGTAGGATCCTGCGTTAACGTCTTTGAATATTTGTTTAATTCAGCCTTACCCCCGTCCTCTAAAGGGGTGGTCTGATGCTTACTATATTTTTTCGATTCACTCATTTATCTGTTTCATTTTTTATGTTACCTGCTTTGAATTTCCATTCAGCGCCTGTTGTGTCACTCACCTATACTTTCTGTAATCCTATTCATCTAAACATTGAACCACTTCGTGGTTCATACATCCTGCATTTTTCGCAACAGGTTAAAACCTGCTGCTGTCGATATTATGCTTCTTCGAGCATTTACTATTTCCAATCATCCTATGTATCCATTCAAATCCTGAAATCGTGGTCAAAAAGAAACCCGCCTTTTTGGAGGCGGGTCTTATATTTTTTGTTTTTAGTTGTACTTAAACACCACCTCCGTTGATAGAAGATATAATAATGACAACCACAATAATAATCGTGTCTACTATGGAAGTGATTTTATGAGATCTTCTGTTCATGAAGGATGTATGTATTTGTAAATATACACCCGCAACTTTAAAAAAAGAACTTTTTTGTCGCTGATTGTACGGATTTTTTTTATCGCGGATTGCGGATTCTAATTTTTCGCCGAAATCCAAATCAATCCTGAAATCCGTAATCCTATATGATCGTCGACTTTCTCAACTCGATATTCTCTTTCTTAACCAATTCGGGAATTTTACCATTCACATAATCGGTGATCAGCTCACCGATCGTAGAAGTGAAGTAAAAATTCACGGGGTCAAGATCTTTTGTCACAAAACTGTTTGATAATGTCCAACTCACTGCCTCGCGAACCAGGGCGGCTTCCTTTATCATTCCCAGGTATTCAAGCATCATGGCCGCCGATAAAATTGACCCAATCGGGTTGGCGATATCCTTTCCCGCAGCTTGAGGATATGAACCGTGAATAGGTTCAAACAACACCGTCCCTGTACCAACAGAGGCCGACGGTAACAGGCCCAGCGACCCACTGAGCACACTTGCTTCATCACTTATAATATCACCAAACATGTTTTCGGTAAGAATGATATCAAATTGTTTCGGATTCAAAATGATCTGCATGGCAGCATTGTCAACAAACATATAATCCACTTTCACATCCGGGTATTGCTTTGCTACCTCCTGCACTGTCTTTCTCCAGAGTCTTGATGTCTCCAGTACATTGGCCTTGTCAACCAATGTCAATTTTTTTCTTCGCTCAGGTTTTTGCGCATACCGGAAAGCAAGATGAGCCACCCTGTCAATTTCTGCCCTCGTATAGACACATTCGTCAATAGCACTCGCCCCGTCCTCACTTAATTCTTTTTTTCCAAAATAAATACCACCCGTCAATTCACGGAAAATAATGAAATCGACATCTTCAAGATTTTTGTTCTTTAGTGGCGATAAATGATGTAAAGAAGGGTACGTGTTTACGGGACGAATGTTGGCAAACAATTGCAGAGACTTCCTCAGTTTGAGCAAACCCTGTTCCGGTCTCACTTTCGCAGTCGGATCATTATCATACTTAGGATGACCGATTGCACCGAACAGGATCGCATCGCTGTTTAAACAGGCTTCAATGGTTTCATCAGGTAAAGGATTCCCGGTTTTGTCAATAGCGTCGGCCCCCATCAGGCAATACTTATAATCGAATTCATGGTGAAATTTGTCGGCCAAAGCATTCAATATTTTTATGGATTGCTTTGTCACTTCAGGGCCAATGCCATCACCTTCTATGATTACTATATTCTTTATCATAAATCTATACTGCTATCGCAGCTGATCTTTTTCTATTGATTGAATATTTTTTTTCGCGACCATCCTCCAGGAAAATCACCTTATCAATGCATCCCGGGATCTCGTTTTCATAGTGGCTCACGTATATCAATGTTTTGTTCAATCGCTCACACACTTCGTCGATCAATCCGACAAACTCATTGACCTGCTGTTCATCCAAACCCTGGCAAGGTTCATCGAGAATCAGTAAGGGCGGATTCTTTACGAGTGCCCTGGCGAGTAAAGTCAACCGTTGTTCGCTTGTGGAAAGCGCATACAGGGGCTCAGCCCCCTTTGCTTCAAGGTTCAAAAAAGAAAGCCATTGCTGAACTGCAACATGTTGCTCATGATCCAAGGCTTTATAAATACCCACAGTATCAAAGAAACCGGAGGCAGTCGTATTGTAAACAGAAATTGATTTATCGTAATACCAATGTAATTCCGGAGAAACGAAACCTATTTTCTTTTTAATATCCCAAATGCTTTCGCCGCTGCCGCGTTTCCTGTCAAACAAAAAAATGTCATTTGCGTAGGCCTGTGGATGATCACCGGTGACCAAACCTATCAAGGTAGATTTGCCCGATCCGTTAGCCCCTTTCAGCAGCCATCTCTCACCGCGATTAACCTGCCAGTTGATGTTCGAAAAGATCGCTTTCTCACCATAAGAGACAGAAACACTTTCAAATTTTACAGCCACATAAAATTCGGCAGTGTCCGGCTGCAAGGGAATAGAACCACTAAACCGCGTTGGCTGGAAGCGGTTCTTTGAGCTGCATTCAAATTCTTTGATAGTGCCGAAACTTTTTAAGCGTCCCCCATCAAGTTCAGCTACGTGTGTCACAGTTGCAGGCACGTCCTCAACATCGGCAATCAGTATGATGGTTGATACCGACGATCTCTGTTCGATCAATTCCTTCACCATCTTTCTGCTGTCGGCATCGAGACCCGTAAAAGGTGAATCAAAGATGAAAATATCAGCATCCCGCAAAAACGCTTTTATTAATTGAAAGCGCTTGTGCTCTCCACTTGAGAGATGCAATAAAGAATCATTCTTTCTATGAGCGAGGAGCAATTGTGCCAGTAATTGGTCTATTAATGTTTCATCCGGTGTGATCTTTAATAGTTCCTGTTCGACGGTCAATGCATCGTCACTATCAAAACTGTTGTAGCGTTGCTGATAATAAAAATCGTTGGTGTTGGAAAGGGTCTTGAAAAAATAATGTTGTTCAGCGAAAATGATGCTGGCCTGATTGCCTTTCAATTGTATTGAACCTTTGTAAAAGATCTTGCCTGCAATTGCCTTTGCCAACGTTGTCTTGCCGCTACCTGAACTTCCCGTGATCAGCAGATGTTCACCCTGATTCAGCCCGAATGAAATATCATCCAGTAACAGGCCGCTTGACCTGGTAACACTGACATTTTTCGCTATGATTGAAGTTTGAGGCATTTCTTAATTCCGCTGCATCTCGTATTGCTCTATGTCGTTTTTTATACTTAGTAAATAGTCAATATCGTCATACCCGTTCAATAAACAGGTTTTTTTGTAATTATTGATGTCAAAATCTTCCTGATCCTTTGTCGAAAGGATCCTTATTGTCTGTTGTTCAAGGTTCACTTCTATTTCAGTTCCAGGATGTTTTGTAACCGCATCAAATATCTTTTGAAGAAAACCTTCACTCACCTGCACAGGCAACAAAAAATTATTAAGCGAATTATTCTTAAAGATGTCAGCAAAAAAACTGCTGACTACCACATCAAAACCCGCGTCCTTGATCGCCCATGCCGCATGTTCCCTTGATGAACCGCACCCAAAATTTTTTGCAGCTACCAGGATTTTGCCGGAATAAGTTGCGTCGTTCAATACAAAATCATTCTTAGGTTGGTTCTCGTCATCATTATTAAATCGCCAATCACGGAAAAGATTTTTTCCAAATCCCTCCCTGCTCGTTGCTTTCAGAAACCGCGCAGGAATGATCTGGTCCGTGTCGACATTCTCGATATTCAACGGAACCACCGTTGATCTGATATTATTTATTGCCTTACCCACTATTAACTATTAATTATTAATTATTAATCCACTCACCACCTACCACTCACCACTCGCTACTCTTTTATCGCTTTAATTCTCAATCGCACATAATCCGCATTCCACTCACCATCCTCGTAATTTGTGTTTCTCAGCTTTTGAACTGCTCTTGTAGTGATTCTTTCTCTTACTTCACTGGAAACATTCTTAAAGAAAAACCCACAAAACTGCATGATCCATAGCTTCATTCCGTCGTCGCCTTCAAGTTTAGTCGGCCGTTTAAAGTACATCACGTCAGAAACAGTGAAACCAACCTCTTCAAGCAATTCACATTGTTCAGCCACCGACGGAAAATAATTTGATTCGCCTGGTATCCTGTCTTCCAATCCTTCATCACTCATTGCGCTGATAAGAGCACAATGAATGTTTTCAATATTATGCTTGCCGCCCATCTCGAAAACAAATCTTCCGTGTTCTTTCAATACATCACAAATGCATTGCAGTGCCTCTTTTTGGTTGGATATCCAGTGCATGGCCGCATTGGAAAAAGCAGCATCAAATTTTTCTTCAAAGGAAAAATTACATGCATCCTTAACAAAGAACTTTATCTCATCATAATTCTCTTTTGCCTTTTTTATCATCTCCGGCGAAGCATCAATCCCCGTAACCACCGCACCTGCATGGTGTATGATATCAGCCAACTGTCCTGTTCCGCAACCAATGTCCAGGATCTTTTCACCAACCTGCGGATCCAGCCATTCGATCACATTCTCACCGAACTTGTAAACAAAGTTGTGTTGCAGGTTATATAGTTCAGTATTCCATTTTAGTTCAGGCATAAGAGTTTAATTTTCTAATAACTCTCTCACGTCGGTTACCTCTCCTGTTATGGCAGCCGCGGCTGCTGTCAGCGGGCTAGCTAAAAATGTTCTTGCGTTGGGTCCCTGCCTTCCTTCAAAATTTCTGTTGCTCGTGCTGATGCAATACTTACCGGCAGGAATTTTATCTTCATTCATTCCAAGGCATGCGGAGCATCCCGGTTGGCGTAATTGAAATCCTGCTTCTTCAAAAATTTTATCAATGCCTTCTTCTATTGCTTGTTTTTCGACCTGTTTACTTCCCGGCACGATCCAAACCTGTACATCACTGGCTTTCTTCTTTCCTTTTACAAATCCCGCTACCATCCTTAAATCTTCGATCCTCGAATTAGTACAACTGCCAATGAAAACATAATCCACCTTTCTTCCCTTCATGTTTATGCCGGGCTTAAGACCCATATAGCTTATCGATTTTTCAAAAGATGCTTTTTCCTTTTCATCAATTTCACTCAGTTCAGGAACATGGCCCGTAACACCTACTCCCATTCCGGGGTTGGTTCCATAAGTGATCATGGGTTCAATGTCCGCAGCGGTCACAAAAATTTCTTTGTCAAACTGCGCATCCCCATCAGAATACAGGGCCTTCCATTCTGAGAGTTTTTGATCCCACTCCTCGCCTTGTGGAGCAAACTTTCTTCCCTTTATATAATTAAACGTAGTTTCATCGGGAGCTATCATTCCTCCTCTTGCTCCCATCTCAATGCTCATATTGCAAATGGTCATTCTTGCTTCCATGGACAGCGAGCGAATAGCAGAACCGGCATACTCAACAAAATAACCCGTGGCTCCACTTGCAGAAATCAGTGAAATGATATAAAGAATGATGTCCTTGCTCACGACTCCTTTCTGCAGCTCACCCTCTACATTGATGCGCATCAGCTTCGGCTTTGTTTGCAACAAACATTGCGTTGCCAATACCATTTCTACTTCGCTGGTACCAATTCCAAATGCAACAGCACCAAAAGCGCCATGTGTTGAAGTGTGACTATCCCCGCAGACTATCGTGATACCCGGTTGAGTGATTCCCAATTCGGGTCCTATCACATGAACAATGCCCTGGAACGGATGGCCAAGGCCGTACAATTCCACCCCATGTTCCGCGCAATTTTGTTTTAATGCCTCAACCTGCTTACGACTCAATTCTTCCCTGATCGGCAAATGTTGATTCAACGTTGGCACATTGTGATCAGCAGTTGCAACCGTTTGATGGGGACGAAAAACTTTGATGCCGCGTTTGTTCAACCCGTTAAAGGCCTGGGGACTGGTTACTTCATGGATGAAGTGTTTGTCGATGTATAAAACAGATGGGCCGCCCGCAATTTGGCTGACTACGTGTTTCTCCCAAATCTTATCAAATAGAGTTTTGCCCCCATTTATGCCTCCATCCCCTAAAGGCGCGTTTTGAAAATTTTCTTTTTGACGAGATTCACTCATTTATGTTGAGATATTTTTAAAATTTATTTCCCGCAAACCTCCTGTCGGCAGACAAGGTCGCCAAGTTTCGCAAAGACGCAATCCTGGTGTCTTTTGTATTCTACCTTTGCGTCCCGATAGTTATCAGGATTGCGTGGAATATTTGCTCAGTAAAGAACTAACTGCACAAGAGTGCGACGCAACAGAAGTTCAATAGAATCCCGTTGCCGGTAACATCAACTTATCATTTCCACTACATGCTTTTCCGCTAATTCATGAAGATCCACATCTTCAACTTCTTTTTTCCTGTCGGCAACTTTCAAAAATTCGATATACAGTGCATCAATGTCGTTGCGATTATAATTGTATCCCAATTTCAAAAAGCGATGAGCTAATGCGCTGCGGCCACTGCGTGCCGTGAGAACGATCTTTGAACCATCAGCTCCTACTTCCTCAGGATTGATGATCTCGTAATTAATCGCATTCTTTAAAAATCCGTCCTGGTGAATACCCGATGAATGAGCAAATGCATTGCTGCCCACGATCGCTTTGTTTGGCTGCACAGGCATGCGCATGGTTTCAGAAACCAACCTGCTGATCGGATTTAGCTTTTGAGTTTTGATATCAGTATAATATCCCAAATTGTGATGCTGCTTGATGATCATCACTACTTCCTCGAGTGAAGTGTTGCCTGCTCTTTCACCAAGACCATTGATAGTGCATTCAATTTGCCTTGCACCATTGATCACACCGGAGATCGAATTAGCAGTCGCCAAACCAAGATCATTGTGACAATGACAGGAGATGACGGCTTTGTCAATATTCGGAACATGATTTATCAGCCATGCTATCTTTTCACCATATTGATACGGCAAACAATACCCCGTTGTATCAGGAATATTAACCGTGGTCGCTCCTGCTGCAATCACCGCCTCGATCACCGTAGCGAGATAATCGTTGTCAGTACGACCTGCATCCTCAGCATAGAATTCAACATTATCTGTAAAATTCCTGGCCCATTTCACACACTGAATAGCACGCTGCAGGATCTCGTCCCGTGTAGAATTGAATTTTGTTTTAATGTGATAATCGGAAGTACCTATCCCTGTATGTATTCTTGGTTTAACGGCATATTTAAGAGCCTGCGCCGCCGTTATAATGTCTTTTTCAACCGCTCTGCTCAACCCACAAACTGCTGCGTTCTTAATAACCCTCGCGATCTGGCTCACTGATTCAAAGTCCCCAGGAGAAGAAATAGGAAAACCCGCTTCAATGATATCAACTCCGAGGTCTTCCAGCGCAAGGGCCAGCTCGATCTTTTCAGTTGTATTTAATTTGCACCCCGGCACCTGCTCCCCGTCGCGAAGGGTCGTGTCAAAAATGAATACTTTGTTTGAGGCCATAAGATAGATTTGAAAGGATATGAGATAAAAAAAAGCAGGCTGCTTATTTTTGTGTTGCTTGCTTTCTAACATTGTAAACAACCTGCTTTTCGAAGTTATTCAACACCAACAGGTTGATGAAACCAAAATGCAGCAGGTTTTACGTAACTTACAGCAATTGAAACGCTCTGAAGTGCTTGATACTAAAGGATTTTAAACATTTTGAATTACGATGCCCAACCGCTCAACAGATGCCCTGTTTCAACTGGTAAAATCGCTGGAAAAGTCGGAAAAGCGGAATTTTAAACTCTATGTAAAGCGAAACTCGTCCAGTGAAGACCTGAAGATTGTCAAGCTTTTTGATGCCCTTGATAAGTTAGATACTTACGATGAGGACCAGCTTTTGAAAAAAAACAGGTCGATCAAAAAGCGCCAGCTCTCAAACATGAAGGCGCATTTATATAAGCAGATCCTTTCAAGCCTTCGACTTATTAAGGATGAAAATAATATCGACATCCAGCTTCACGAGCAAATGGATCACGCCCGGATACTTTTTAACAAAGGCCTTTACCTCCAGAGTCTGAAAGTGCTCGATAAATTGAAGGAGATGGCCCGCACTAACGAACAACTCACTTACCTGCAACAGGCATTGTTTTTTGAAAAGAAAATAGAAGGGCTTTTTATTACACGTAGCATGAGAGAAAAAGCCTCTCAACTATCAAAAGAATCCGACGAAACAAACTGCCAACTGTCCCTGGTAAACCGTCTTTCTAATTTATCCCTGCAGCTTTACGGCTGGTACATCACGCATGGACATGTACGAAGTCAAAAGGAAGTGGAGGAGTTAAAGAAATTTTTAGAAGACAACCTGCCTGAAGAAACAAAAAATGCCCAGGGGTTTTATGAGCGGCTCTATTCCTACCAGAGTTACTGCTGGTATGCTTTTATCCGGCAGGATTTTTTGCAGTACTACCGGTATACGCAAAAATGGGTTGACCTGTTTGCGGAATACCCGGGGATGTATGATATCGAAACAGCGCATTATATAAAGGGCATGCACAACCTGATGGGCGCTCATTTTGACCTTCGCAACGCAAAAAAACTACAGGAATGTATTGATGAGTTTGAGAAATTTTCCCACCGGAAAGTTGTAAAGAACAATGATATCAACCGCATTCTTTTATTCGTTTACCTCACTACGGCGAGAATTAACAGCTACTTCCTTGAAGGAAACTTTTCCGAGGGATTAAAACAAGTGCCGTTTATTGAAGAAAAGCTAAAGGAATTTGAACTCTATATTGACAGGCATCGCATTCTTGTGTTTTATTACAAAATAGCTTGTCTTTATTTTGGGGCCGGCAAAAACGAAAAAGCGATTCAGTATCTTAATAAGATCATCAACTGGAAAGTTGATCTGCGAACCGACCTCCAGTGTTATGCGAGATTACTCCACCTCATTGCTCACTACGAATTAGGGAACTTTGACCTGCTGGAATATCTAACAAAATCTGTTTATCGCTTCATGGCAAAAATGGAGAGCCTGAGTGCAGTGGAAGAAGAGATGTTTCATTTTCTCCGCCGTTCATTCCAGGTCAATGCCCATGCATTAAAACCAGAATTTGAAAGACTGCTTGAAAAGTTGAAGCGATATGAAAACAACCCGCTGGAAACGAGGGCTTTCTCCTATCTCGATGTCATATCGTGGCTTGAAAGCAAGATCAACAATGTGCCGGTGCAGGATGTAATAAGACAAAAGTATCTACAAAGCAGGAAAAAATAATTTGTATTGCGAAGATTTGAGACGGCTTAAACAAATGGAATGGAATTAACACAGCACAATAATGGTTTCTACAACAGGAAAGATCTTTTTTACGTCCTGGCAATTATTTTGATCGCTTTTGCGATTTACTACCCCATCTTCTATTCTGAATATTTATATACTGATGAAGCTGTACAGCTGTGGCGGTATCGAAAAGGATCGGGGGTACATATGTCCATTGTTCATGGCAGGTACCTGTTTGACGAACTTACGACCTGGCTGTTCAGCAACGCGAATACCGTTCATGACCTCATCTCTATTCGTGTCTTTTCATTTCTTGGATGGGCTGCCTGTCTCCCCGCCTGGTACCTGATAATAAAAAGGGTAATAACAAAGGAAAAATTGCCCCAATCACTCGCCTTCTTTTCAGCGCTATACCTGGTGTGCACGCCGTCATTTTCGATCCAGGTAAGCTGGGCGTCACTTGTCGGATTATTTATGGCCAATACCAGCGGTTTACTATCCGGGTATGTTTTATACGCTGCAATGGATGTCGAGAAACAGAAAATTAAACGCCCTGTGATTACGGTGGGAAGCTCGATATTGCTCGGACTAATATCCCTTTTTACTTATCAAAACGGCTTCGGTTGTTTTCTTCTTCCTTTCTTGCTGCACCTGATTTCCCGGCCACGCAGTTTCCGGATACTATTTATTGCAATTGGATCTTGTCTTGTGATCTATGTGTTCTACTATCTTTTGTTTAAATACTCGCTGGCTGCAAGTCATGTTCAAACAGTCGAACGAACCCAAATTTCCTTAAATATTTTTCCCAAGATAAGGTTCTTTGCCAGGCCACTGGCCACCGCGTTTCATTTTACGTTCTTATCCAACGAAAGAAGCATACCTGGTTTTGTAATTTATGTGATCACTTTGTTCACCTGGCTCTATTTCTATCAATCATCTCTTCAATTAGAGATTGCGGATCGTTTAAAGGTAATCGCCATGATAGTTTTTGTGTTGCTCGTGATATACCTGCCCCTGCTCATTGTAAAGGAAAATTATTTCCCCAACAGAACGCTCCTCGCGTTAGACATGGCTGTATTTTTTCTCGTTGCCAGCACCGTGTTCACGGTCATTAAAAAACATGAAAGACAAATGACCATCCTATCCATACTCTCATTTCTGTTCGTACTAAATGCAAGGCATAACTGCATTCGGCAATTCCTGAACCCTGTAAAAAATGAGTACAGGGATGTGAAAGCTTTCATCGTATCCAATTATCATCCAAACGTAGACACTGTCTATTTTATACAACCTCATGAAGACTTTTTTGTGAGAAAGTATGGGATCACCCGCTCATGGGACGAGTTCGGGGTTCCCTCTACATTTTTTAATTGGGTACCGGAGTTTTTTGTTAAGCAGGTGCTTTTTGAAAAAACGGGGAACCGCCCGCTGGCAGAAAAAATGACAATAAAGCAATGGCCGGATAAAAAACAATTTTCAGATTCTGCTCAAGTTTCTAAAAATACTATGGTAGTCGACGTCGAAGAGATCATGAAGTAATCAACGAGTATATTTGCCTATCAACGACCGATCAATGAATATTGAATTCAACAAGAATGAGGATGCCATGAAAATGTCGCTGAGCACGATGCAAAAGCGATTAGAAAAGATCTATGAAGGGGGAGGGAAAAAGTCTATTCAAAAGCAAAAGGAAAAAAATAAACTCACAGCACGGGAAAGGATCGATTATCTCATCGACAAGGGTAAGCCATTTATCGAGATCGGTGCATTTGCCGGGTATGAAATGTATGAAAGGCAAGGCGGCTGCCCGGCAGGGGGAACTGTTTCAGGTATCGGTTACGTGAGCGGAAGGCAATGCGTAATCGTCGCAAACGACCAGACTGTAAAAGCAGGTGCATGGTTCCCGATTACCGGCAAAAAAAATCTTCGCATGCAGGAGATAGCAATGGAAAATCACCTGCCGATCATTTATCTGGTGGATAGTGCAGGTGTCTTTCTTCCCATGCAGGATGAAATTTTCCCGGATAAAGAGCATTTCGGAAGAATTTTCCGTAACAATGCAACCATGAGTGCAATGGGTATCACGCAAATCGCAGCCGTGATGGGCGCCTGTGTTGCAGGCGGTGCTTATTTACCTATCATGAGCGACGAGACGTTGATGGTTGAAGGAGCATCTATTTACTTAGCTGGCCCCTACCTCGTAAAAGCTGCGATCGGAGAAGATGTAGACACAGAAACGTTAGGCGGCGCCACAACTCATACTGAAATTTCCGGTATAGCAGATTATAAATTCAAAACCGAACAGGAATGCATGGACCACATTAAAAAGATGATGTCCATGCTTGGAGAAAAACCAACCGCAGGATTTGATCGCACAGATCCGAAGCCTTCAAAGAAGCATCCCGAAGAACTGCTGGGCGTGTTTCCTTCTGATGGAAAACCGTACGACATCATTGATATCATCGAAAGAATAGTTGATGATTCAGAATTCGAACAATTCAAAGAAGACTATGGCAAAACAATAGTTTGCGGATACGGAAGAGTAGACGGATGGGCAGTTGGTATTGTTGCCAACCAAAGAAAAATTGTAAAGAATAAAAAAGGTGAAATGCAAATGGGCGGTGTGATCTACAATGACAGCGCCGACAAGGCCGCTCGCTTTATTCTTAATTGCAATCAAAAAAAGATCCCGCTTGTTTTTTTACAAGACGTAACAGGTTTTATGGTAGGAAGCCGTAGCGAACAGGCAGGCATTATAAAAGACGGTGCGAAAATGGTGAATGCTGTCGCCAACTCTGTAGTGCCAAAAATCACAATTATCATTGGCAATTCTTATGGTGCCGGGAATTATGCTATGTGTGGTAAGGCCTATGATCCACGATTCATTTACGCGTGGCCCTCTGCAAAAATTGCGGTAATGGGGGGGGACCAGGCTGCAAAAACTTTATTGCAAATCCAGGTATCCGCTATGAAATCAAAAGGTGAAGCAATTGCTTCGGAACAGGAACAAAAACTTTTGAACGAAATAAAGAACCGGTATGACGAACAAACTACTCCATACTATGCTGCCGCAAGATTGTGGGTAGATGCAATCATTGATCCTGTTGAAACAAGAAAAATTATTTCAGAGGGAATTTCGGCTGCGAATCATAATCCTGATGTGCAGGAGATGAAGTTGGGAGTATTCCAGGTCTAAAATCCAAATCGATCATTATTACAACCGGCAAAAGGAATGTTATGAAATTACTTGCCCTCGTAAATATTTTAGTCTCCATCTTCATGTTTGATCAGTTGCGTGGCCAATCGCAGTTTGTTAACTCGCCTGACAGTGTCCGGATTGCTTATGAAGTGCATGGTGATGGGAGGCCTGCATTAATATTTGTTCACGGCTGGTCCTGCGACAGAAGTTACTGGAAGAACCAGGTGGGAACATTCTCAAAAAATTTTAAGGTTGTGATGGTTGACCTTGGGGGACATGGAGAATCGGGTCTTGGACGCAAATCCTGGACAATGGAAGCTTTTGGCAGTGATGTGGCGGCCGTGATAAAGAAACTAGGCCTCAAGCGTGTTGTCTTGGTGGGTCATTCCATGGGAGGTGATGTGATCGCCGAAACAGCACGCCAGCTCCAGGACATCGTGACTGGTTTGATCATGATTGATACTTATAAAAAGCTCGGGCCAGGCAGAACCCCGGAACAAGTGCAGGCATTTGTTGCCAAATTGAGGACTGATTTTAAAGATTCAACCAGCGCATTAGTCAGAAGTATGTTTGTTGCCCGTTCGGATAGCTCGCTCGTAAATTGGGTAGCAGCGGATATGTCATCGGCTCCTCCTGATATTGCTCTTGACGCTCTTGAACATTCATTTAGTTATAGCCGTCAAATGCCTCACACCCTTGAACAAATAAAGTTGCCTGTCATCGCACTCAATTCAGACAATTCACCTACGGATGTTGAATCAATGGAACATTATGGTGTGCAGGTCATGATCATGAATGGTGTCGGTCATTTTATGATGATGGAAGAACCTGATCGCTTTAATCGTTTGCTAAAAACGGCCATTAATAAACTCCTCCAATGAGTCATTCTGTTCAAATGTATACTGATGGAGCAGCCCGTGGAAACCCCGGACCCGGTGGCTATGGTGTAATACTCATGAGCGGAAAGCATCATAAAGAACTTTCACAGGGTTATAGAAGAACGACAAACAACAGGATGGAATTGATGGGGGTGATTGCCGGATTGCAGGCTTTGAAAAATGACGGAATGAATGTCACGATTTATACTGACAGCCAGTATGTGGCTAAAGCGATTCACGAAGGCTGGTTAAAAAATTGGATTGCGACACAGTTCAAGGGTGGCAAAAAAAATAAAGATCTATGGATGCTATACCATGAACTCGCGAAAAAGCATCATGTAAAATTTGTTTGGGTGAAAGGCCATGCGGATAACCCTTTCAATAACCGCTGTGACGAACTAGCCACGACCGCGGCTGACGGAACAGACCTTTTGATTGATGAACAATACGAAAAGGATAAAAATTCTTAGTTTGAGTAATAGGTCAACGATTTCCCCAGCGCCTGCAAAATATCATTCAACACGTCGTCAGGATGTTCTAATCCAACCGATATCCGGATCAGCCCGGGAGTAATATTTACCGCCTGTCTTTCGGCCTCTGTTAATTTAGCATGCGTAGTACTGGCTGGATGGGAAGCTATGCTTCTCGAATCACCGAGGTTCGCGGTAAGAGAAAGCATCTCCAATGAATCCAGAAATTTTTTTCCGCTTTCAAGTCCTCCTTTGAGCTCAAAACAAACAATCGCTCCGCCATCTTTCATCTGCTTCTTTGCAATCTTGTATTGGGGATGATTCGGTAAAAACGGATACCTGACGCACGAAATCTTTGGATGATCTTTCAATGCGCCTGCTATCTTAAATGCATTCGCCGCATGACGTTCCATTCTTACTTCCAATGTTTCCAAACTCTTACTCAATACCCAGGCATTGAATGGAGAAAGTGCGGGACCTGTGCTTCGGCAAAACAAATAAATATCATGTATCAATTCTCTTTTGCCAACAATCACACCACCGAGAACTCTGCCCTGTCCATCCATCCATTTTGTGGCTGAATGTACTGACAGGTCGGCTCCATAATCAATTGGTCGTTGACTGATCGGAGTTGCAAAACAATTGTCGACATTTAAGATCAGGTTGTGCTTTTTTGCCAGCGCCGACGCAAATTCGAGATCAATGATGTCAAGCCCCGGGTTTGTCGGTGTTTCCAGGTAGACCATCTTTGTATTTGGCTGAATAGCTGCTTCCCATTCTTCCGGGCTATTTGCATTTACATACGTGTAGTCAATGCCATACTTCGGTAAAAATTTTGTGATAACGGTATGTGTGCTTCCAAAAACAGACCTGCATGTAAGCAAATGATCGCCCTGTTTCATTAACGCCATGAATGAAGCAAATACAGCACTCATGCCCGAAGCGGTTGCATATCCTGCTTCCGCTCCTTCCAATAAACAGACCCGATCCACAAATTCCTTTACATTGGGATTACTGAAACGGCTGTAAATATTGTCATCGGTTTCATCAGCAAATGCCGCCCGCATTTCTTCGGTATTGTCAAAACAGAAGCTACTGGTTAAAAAAAGAGGCGACGAATGTTCCATTTCATTGGTTCGGTCTGTTTGCGTCCGGATAACTTTTGTGATTGGGTGTTGTTCCATTATTTTTATGAGAAGTTTTTACAAATTTAATTGATGCAAGTCTTTACTTTGCTCCCGGTTTGGAAAGTTTAAGGATTTAGTTTTTTGTTTTGAATTGGATTTCACAATGCAATTATTTACGTATAATGAGCCTTTTAAGTTAGAAAATGGAGCTGTCCTTCCGCAGATCACCGTTGCTTATCACACCTACGGCAAATTGAACAGCGATAAAAGCAATGTAATTTGGATCTGTCATGCCTTGACCGCGAATTCGGATGCTGAAGCGTGGTGGCCGGGTGTTATTGGCGAGAACGGGTTCGCTGACCCTTCGAAATATTTTATCATTTGCGCCAACATTCTAGGTAGCTGTTATGGAAGCACGGGTCCCCTGGCAATAGACCCAACTACAAATAAACCTTACTTCAGCACTTTCCCGATGGTCACCATCAGGGATATGGTGACTGCTCACATTCTTTTGCGGAAGCATCTTGGCATTGAAAGAATTCATTTGCTGATGGGAGGCAGCATGGGAGGATACCAGGTGCTCGAATGGGCCGCTACGGAGAATGACCTTATTCAAAATCTCTTTTTGGTCGGGACATCAGCTACAGAGAGCGCCTGGGGTATTGCAGTTCATAGCTCCCAGCGGTTGGCTATTGAAGCCGATTCAACCTGGAACTCAAACACGCCTGGTGGAGGACAAAGAGGCCTGAAAGCTGCACGTGCCATCGGAGTAATCACTTATCGCAATTATGGGATCCTGGTGGATAAGCAAACTGACCCTGACCCTGAGAAATTGGACGGCTATAAGGCCTCCTCATACATAAACTACCAGGGCGATAAATTAGTAAATCGATTCAATGCCTATAGCTATTGGCTGCTTACCAAATCAATGGACTCACATCATCTTGGTCGCGGTCGGGGGGGAAGACCTGAAACGGTTTTGCAGAAATTCAAACAAAAAACTTTGATCATCGGGATTACAACGGATATCCTTTGCCCACTTCATGAACAGGAATTTCTTGCTGAGTACATTCCAAACTCAACCTTGATAAAAATTGATTCTCCTTATGGACACGATGGGTTTATAACTGAGGCAACCAAAATTTCAAAAGCGCTCCGGGAATGGCTTTGATGGTGAATCGTGAATGGTCAATGGTGAGTGGTGAGAATATTAACGTCAATTGACTTCGACCAAAATTATCTGATGGATATTAAACTTTATTCGGGCAGCCCTTTTCCTTTGGGTGCTAACTGGGACGGACAAGGAGTGAATTTTGCTTTTTATGCGGAGAATGCAACAGGCGTTGAACTTTGTTTGTTTAATTCCAAAGATGAACAGACCGAATCTTCAAGAATAAAAATAGAAGAGCGAACACATCACGTTTGGCATATCTATATTTTAGGATTAGCACCAGGTCAACTATACGGTTACAGAGTTTATGGTCCATACGAACCTCAAAATGGTCACCGCTTCAACCCAAATAAATTTCTCATCGATCCTTATGCAAAAGCCATTTCCGGCACGATACAATGGCACGACTCGTTATTTGGATATGAGGTTGGAAATTCTGACATTGACCTTAGCTTCAGTAGTACAGATAGTGCTCCCTTTATGCCGAGATCGGTTGTCATCGATCCTAATTTTGATTGGGAAGGTGACAAATTTCCAAGAATACCGTACCACAAGACAATTATCTATGAAACGCATGTAAAAGGATTTACAAAACTCCATCCTGGCATCCCCGAAAATTTGAGAGGAACGTACTCTGCGATCGCACATCCCGTTGTGATTGATTATTTAAAAGAACTAGGCATTACGGCCATTGAACTGATGCCCATTCATTTTTTTATTTCGGACCGGCATCTCCAGGAAAACGGGAAAGTTAATTATTGGGGATATAACACTGTTGGTTTTTTTGCGCCCGAAGTTCGTTATGCCAGCAATGGTACGATCGGAGAGCAAGTCTATGAATTTAAGAACATGGTGAAGGAGTTGCATAAAGCAGGCATTGAAGTGATTCTTGATGTAGTTTACAACCACACCGGCGAAGGCAACCAGATGGGACCAACTCTTTCATTCCGCGGGATTGACAATGCCTCTTACTACAGGCTTAGTCATGATCGCCGTTTTTATATGGACTACACAGGAACCGGCAATACACTAAATGCGCATTTGCCCAATGTGCTGCAATTGATCATGGACAGCTTGCGATACTGGATACTCGAGATGCATGTAGACGGTTTTCGTTTTGATCTTGCGTCCACATTAGCAAGAGGACTTCATGAAGTAGGTCGCCTGAGTTCCTTCTTTGCGATCATCCACCAGGATCCTGTTATTTCGCAGGCAAAATTAATTGCTGAGCCCTGGGATATTGGTGAAGGCGGTTACCTCGTGGGTGGATTTCCGCCAGGTTGGGCTGAGTGGAATGGGAAATATCGCGATTGCATGCGCGATTACTGGCGCGGTGCTCATAGCGGCCTGTCAGAATTTGCACAGCGTCTTACTGGCAGTTCTGATCTCTACATGAATGATTACCGGCATCCCACCGCCAGTGTGAATTTTATTACTGCGCATGACGGCTTTACATTAAATGACCTTGTATCATACAATGAAAAACACAATGAAGACAATGGCGAGAATAATCATGATGGAGAAAGTCATAACCGCTCCTGGAATTGTGGTGTAGAGGGTCAAACTGATGATCAGCCGGTGATCGACTTGAGAAATCGACAGAAACGAAATTTTTTGACGACGGTTTTTTTGTCGCAAGGCGTACCTATGCTTTTGTCAGGTGACGAGCTTGGACGCACACAAAATGGAAATAATAATGCGTACTGCCAGGATAATGAAATTTCCTGGGTCAACTGGGAAAAAGCGGATCATGAACTGCTGGACTTCGCCAGGAAATTGATACGGTTATATAAACAACACAATGTTTTTTCCAGGAGAGATTGGTTTAAAGGTCAACCTATCAAAGGAAGAGGCCTGACTGATATTGCATGGTTCTCCCCCGATGGAAAGAGAATGAATGACGAGAACTGGAGACAGGATTTTGCAAAATGTCTCGGTGTATATTTTGACGGGCATGGCATTCATTCTTTGGATTATGATGGAAGCCGGATCCTTGATGACAGCTTCTATGTAATTTTCAATGCACATACCGAACCTGTTGAATACAAATTGCCAAACAGGAGATATGGAAGTCATTGGATCAAGATTCTTGACACCGGTGAAAATTTTGTTTCAGAAGAAGGGCATGAGACTTATAAACCCAGCGCAAAGATTACAGCCAGGGATTTTTCCATTATAGTTTTTAAACAACCATTGCAGGATTAGATCGAACCCTTCATGTCGCGAGGAAGGGTCACGAAGTACACAAAGTCCCGATAGGTACCTGGAGACAAAGAGACCTAAGCATTTGATAAATGGGGCCAGGTTTATATAATCCGAAACGTCATTACGTTTTTAATAATGCATTTCCGACAGAACAATCCAAACATCTTTTCTTGTCACAATATTCCTTCTTCAGCTCTAATAGGGCCTGTGAATCAAACGCATTCTTATTTTCAATTCCTAATTTCTGAAAGCCTTTTGTAATGGAGTTATTTTCGGAAGATATTTCCGCCAGCCATCGCAGGGCCTTTTGCCTGTACCTTTCTTCATTATGATAACCACCATAAGCAAAAAGCATTGGAATAATCGTATTGATCATGACATTATTTGTCATTGATGCCCCAAGTTTCTTCTTCCTGAATAGAGATGAGTCATCAAAACGGTAATGATAGTGCCAGTAGTCATTGGCTGTTATATCGAAGCATTTCTTTATTTCATTGACCGAAGTCGCTTCTTTGATCTTTGAAAACAAACGAGCCGAATCAAATATGAGCATAGCCAGCTGGGCCAAACGAATCGTTGGAAAATTTCCGGGCCTCATCCGCAAAAAGAATACGGCGCTGGCGATTGGCTTCAGGTCATATTTGGTTTTATAAAATTCGTATTCCTTTTTCAGCATTTTTGGATAGTCTTCCGAGAAGTTCTTGTTGAGCAGGTTCGATTGTCCGAGTAATATACTTTCAAGCTGGTGGATCTGGTTTTTGTGTTTAGCAAGCACCGCCATTGGAACAGACCTGGCCATTTCTTCGAATGCGTCGGCGTTTACCTTGATCCCGAAATTGCGGGCTAACAGCCACCAGAATACTTCGTCCCAGTGATAGTTGCATTGCTGAAGATATCTCTCAACTAGGTTTGATTTTTTTATCAATCGTTCGACCAGCAATCTCTCCTTCCAGCTTTTCCACGTAATGTCCGGGGCAAGGTGAATACTTTTTCCACATGGTATGAAGCTAATTCCCTTCATCAACTCATCATATCTCTGCAACAACATTTTTGAAACCCTTTCTTTCAATTCGAGAACCGGGATAGAATTTTGGGGTAACATATCATGCTCCCATACCACATGCAGAACTACATTATTGTAATTATCATCCCTGTGATGATTGTGCTTTTCCCAATCCGAAGTTTTAAAATGCAGCTCTACATTTCCCGCCCAAGTGGTATTACCGATCCTGATTTTTGCTTCCAGGAAATCGGGACCCTGGTTGGAGTTATACTGGCCGGGAAAAATGATCTGTAAATTTTCACCTTGCAGCGTGGCGAGTTCGCCTTTATTAAAATACTGAAATTGCCAAATGAACTGGAGCAGTCGTTCGGTCATGGCTGGATAGGTTTAATCGTAAACTGTTGATTTAAATTACAGAACCCTTCCTGCAATTGAACAGTTCAACCACCTATTTTCTCCAGTTCTTTCACCACCCTGCTAACCGGTAAACCCATGACGTTGTAAAAGTCACCTTCTACTGATTTGATACCCACCACCCCTATCCATTCCTGTATTGCATAAGCACCGGCCTTATCATAAGGCTTGTATTTATCTACATAAAACTCGATCTGCGCGCGACTTAATTCATGGAAATAAACGTCGGTGCTATCAGAGAAAGAAATCTCTTTTTTATCCAGCGCTATCACAACGCCGGTTATTACCCTGTGTCGATGACCGGAAAGGTTAGATAAGATATCTATTGCATCCTGCCTGTTTTTTGGCTTGCCTATGATCCTTTCATTTAAAACAACGATCGTATCGGCAGCCAGAATAACGGAGTCGTCACTGACCATCGCCCTAACAGCTATCACTTTCTGCCGTGCAATATGAATAGCCACTTCTTCTACTTTTAATCCTGCGGGAAAAGTTTCACTTGTTTCTCTGACCACTATTTCAAAAGGAACTTCCGCCCATTCAAGCAATTGCTTTCTTCGTGGTGATCCTGAGGCGAGAATTATCTTCTTCATAAATAGAAATAAAAAAATCCCATTGATAGAATGCCCGTAAGCATCACTGTTTTGGTGATAGTGCTTAAATAATGAAATTGCCCTGGAGTCATGGCCTTAAATAACTTTAAAAAAGTATAGGCCAGTGGTAATATGATCAAAACAGTACAATAAAGTATGGGCCACCACCATTGAAACCGGATGATATATACCTGGATCGCTATCAGCAACGCCAGCAAAACGATCATCCATACCGCGATGTAAACTTTTGTGGCAGGCACCCCCCACACTATCGGCATTGTTCTGCTTCCGTATCGTGCATCGCCTTCCATGTCTTCCATATCCTTAATTGCTTCCCGGATGAGTGTGAGTATGAATGCAAAGCCGGCATATAGAAATCCCAGTCGCATGATTTTATTTTGAGCTGCAAGCCAGTTGCCGTCGATTGATGCACCGTGTGACAACCGAAATTCAGATAGACATAAAATTAAAATGACCCAGGAGGTAAGCACTGATATCAAAATATTTCCTGAAAGCAATTTTTGCTTCAGCGAAATAGAATACCCGAATAACAAAAAAGCGCAGGCAAAATTGGCGAGCACGATATACCAGAGACCCGTCTTCCAGGATATGTATAAACTTAACAGGACTCCGATCCCGCTTAATACAAAATGCCAGAGGATGGCCCATCTTCGTGAAACAATAAGGTCAACAACATTTTTTTTGGGCTTATTCACCTGGTCAATATTCACGTCAAAATAATCGTTGATAATATACCCGGCGGCCGCGATCAATACTGAAGCAAGAGATAATAACATAAACTGTACCTGGTCAATTTCGGCAAGAGCACCCGCGGATGTTAACAGCGGAAGTAAAATGCAGTAGTAAAACAGGAATTGTGTAAGAACAATAAAGAAGAGATTCGGCAGACGAACTAACTTTAGAAATGCTGCTAACAATCTCATGAATAATTTTAAATTTCAAAATACAATAACAAGAACCAAATAAAGATCAATTTAGAAAATGGAAGACATTACTCCGAATTTGATATTTTTTAATTTACCTGGAATTCGAAATTTGCATTTTGGGATTTTATTTTGAAACGACATCATCGTGAAAAACCCATTTACCCTGCACTCTCAGCACCTTTTCAATCACATCTCTTACGCATCCAAAACCGCCGTTGACCGGGGAGATATACTTTGACAATTCAAGTATCTCAGGAACTGCATCGGCAGGACAACACGGCAGTCCAACAATTTTCATCAGGGCAAGGTCGGGAAGATCGTCTGCCATGTATAGTATCTCTTCCCATTGTAAATTATTTTTTGTTCTGCGGTCTTCGACAAATTTCTTTTTATCCAGCACAGACATGTGCACTTCACCAATTCCTAATTTTTTTAAACGTTCCGTCACCGGCTCTGAGAAACTTCCTGATATAGCCATTACCCTGAACCCATTTTTAACGGCCATTTGCAAACCAAGCCCATCCTTGATATTCATCCTTCTTGCCTGTAACCCATTTTCCAATAAGAGCACCGTGCTGTCAGTCAGCACGCCATCAATATCAAAAATAAATGTGGTTATTTTTTTAAACTCTGCAAGAACATTCATGACGTGAAAATAGGAAAATGTGAGGATGTAGGAATTGTTATATTGTTACATTGTTAAATTGATATATTGACATCGCTGTGTTATTAATTCAACCATTCAAACCATGCTGGATGCTTTCTGTCATCAGCTCATATATTTTTTGCAGATGAGGATATTTTTCCAAAATAATAAGATGTTGTTCAATCGTAGGGACATCGTGACGAATGGC
>DASYSW010000419.1:0-2359 GCA_036002905.1 Chitinophagaceae bacterium | reverse complement strand
TTTCAGCAGTTCGACGATAGTGTCGCCATTTTTCTTCAAACCCAAGCTGTCTATTTAATGTCGTTAAACCCGCCACAACGAGACCTAACACACTAACGACAGTTAAGTTCCATTGAAAAATGTCGTTGTTAAGTTTACTTTTTTCGAGTACTGGGATCAATAAACTCACGATGATTACAATTATTTGGGAATAATTATGACTGAACCAACCCTTCTTTGCAGAACTATTCATGAGTAAGAGATAATCAAGCCAGCTTGATTTGAGAATTTTCTTTTGTGTGTCGTCCAAATCAAGACCAGCAATGATATTTTCATAGTTCGCTTTTTCGGTCGTCGTCTTTCTCATAGCAGGTTAATTTAAATGGCAGCTAACAAGTAAATATATGATATAGCCGGATCACTCTTGAAAAAAACACATCTTGAAACCAACTACTTGGCCTTATACATTTGTTTTGTCGTTAGGACAATTCACCTGGTCACTTTTGATATCAACAGCGATCACTGTTTTTAGGGCCTTTCTAAGCTGTAACTCTGTTCTTTATTATCAAACTCCACTATCATTGGGAATGTCCGCGACGGCTTGTCAGTCGGATACCAGTTCCTATGCTCCGGAACTATGACGAATAATCCCTGGTCATCGCCCATGGCTCTGAATTTTGGCAAAGGCGGTTGCTTGTCGAAATACGAAAGCGAATAAGAATTCTCAAGGGACATTATTTCTTTCTCAAAGTTTTCATCAGTAAAAACTAAACCTACTTCGTTTAGTGAAAGCAGTTGAGAAGAAGTGAATGCCCCGGTGACAAAATTATTTAGCTCAAAGCGCGCAATGAGTTCAACTATATTTCCTGCGGGATCATAGAAATAAACCGACTTAGCATGCCAGTTGACAAAATCAGCAATGTCATTTTTATAATCATCCATCCAAAGCAACTTAACCTTAGTGCTTAGCCAACCTTTTGCTTCTTCAATCTTATTGGAGGGAATATTTATGGCATAATGATAGAATGGCTCCCCTGTCGTTGTCTCGGTAAAAATGAGATCACTATCACCTATTTTAATTTTGATCTTTCTTTCGTCAGGTTGATCAACCTGTAATTGCAGGACAGAAGAATAAAATTCCTGAAGTGTTTTTAAAAAAGCCGTTTGTAAATCGAGTTTTCTGATCTTCATACTATCAACTTCAATTTAGTTTTTTGTCCTTTTTGGAAGCGGTGAGTTTGGCACTCACAGATTTCACAGATATACGCAGAATATATCTGTGAAAATTTGTGGCATCAGTGAGAACTTGCATGGAAGAACCCAGAACGATGAAGTGTGCGACGCAACGGAAGTTTAATAGTAGCAATCCAGCCGGGCTCATAAAATTTTTTTAACTTCTGATCAATTGCCTGATCGCTGCCAGGTGACTGTATAAAACGATCATCACAATAAAAAAGGGAAGCCAGGTGAATGGAAAATACAGAACCGCAATGTTTGGCTGATCAAAGGCAAATTGCTGGAAAGGAAATGGCGCTGCTAAAATCGCATTAATAACAATATTCAATAGCAAACCAAGACAAATAAAATTCCATACCAGCAACAACTTCCTGTTTTTTACTACTGAGCCCCTAAAACATACCAGGTACATGATAGGTGCTGTTATGCCTGAAAGTATATCCAGGTTCCTTCCCGCAAAGGTCATCAGTTCGGGAATTAGTTTATGAGTGCTAAGCATGAACAATGTAACCTCTACCGGGACCCGGACAATATGCACGAGTGTCAATTTCTTCAGGTCAATGCTGTCTGTAAATCTTCTGCCGCCTTTCGTAACTAACAATAAAATAATAAAAAACGCCGCCGGGGCGATACCCATCATCAGTCTTGGCGGAATTGTCGAAGTATTTTGGAATACTTCCTTAAACGAAAGAACGCCGGTCACTGCCAGCCAAATAACCAACACGATTGCTACCGTCGCTTTATTTTTTACAGCATTGACAAATAACAAAAAGGTCAGGATCACAGTCAGCAAAAAAATTATTACAGCACTGTCCGGAAGATTGGTGAGCATATATATGAGTTAAGATTTTACTCAAATCGTAAACAAGTGGTCTTCAAAAAAGCCAAATTGGCCGGAAGACGGTACGTCGGAAAGGCAAGTGCCACAGCATCTTTAACGTCTTGCCGCCTTCCCGGCTATTTGTGTAAAAGCTTCTTTTGAGACATCCTCTTTGAAATCAGTTCTTCACCCGGTAAAATTTTACAGGTTCCATCTGGCCGCAAACCGATGATTGGCCAAAGATCAGGGAATCGATAACAACTCCCTCTATAAAACAACTTCCCTTCGAATCAAGCAGAACTTTTATTTTGTCCTGGTTGAACC
>DASYSW010000418.1:0-3785 GCA_036002905.1 Chitinophagaceae bacterium | reverse complement strand
CGCTATAGCTATCAGAAGTGAACCAATAAAAAGCAGGATGCCCGTCATCCAGAGCAGCCATGGAAATATACTGCTTCCGTTAATAAACATGGCAGCGAATCCCTGGGATATCAAAAACACCTCATTTAATATTACGGCAATTGCAAAAACAATCGCAGCAATTCCAGTCCATTTTATCTGGCTGATTAATATCCCCTTCTTCATAAAATAGATAAGTATAAATAGTGTTACAAAGGCTAAAAATACCAGGTGCAAAAATCCCATGATAATTGGCCTATTTCCGAATATTGCATCCCCAATTACAGGGAAAATGGTAAAACTCTGGAGAATAATCTTCAACATAAATGAACCCATAGATAACAAAATCAAGAAACGAAGGATTGGTTTTTCTTCTTTATAAATAGTTCGGAACGACCTGGCGCAAATCAAAAAGAAAAAGAAGCTCAAAATCAACAGAATACTTCCGGTAATGGCGACAAAACGCAACCAGATATTTGGGTCCTGCCAGAGATAAGAAAGGAATAAGGAGGGGAATACTGACACACACAGTGTTATTGAAAACCGGTAAATATCTTTTTTTTCTTTTTCAGGCATTCTTCTTTCAATGAGATTAAAAAGAATTGCAAATATTGCCAGTGTAAAAAAACCGTTATATTGAAAATGCAGATAAGTAAATAAAGCATCCCGGTAAAAAATGGCATCGAAGGAATTAATGAAATAAATATAAGTTATGGCGATGACTCCTGATGAAGATAAAATCAAACAAAGGATTGATGTCAGGGCCAGCCATTTAACACAGGATGCCAGTTTTGTCCTGACCAAATCCCTTATAAAAATGAATCCGAAAAGCCAGGTCAGCACAACAAAACCAAGTGACAATATTATAGAAATCGTACCATGGCCCTGTACTGCAAAAGCCAGCAGCATACCCCAGGCACAAGTTACAATACTTCCCAGGAGCCATTGATATATGAGTCTCTGGCTGATAGATTCAGGTAACAACTCATAAATAAAAAGAGTCATTAAAACAGGGGTTACCCAGCCCGCAAACGTGAAATGGCCATGAGCCTCCAGCAAATGATTATAATTGATAAAGGGTAGTGAAAAAACAATTTTACTTCTCAGTACTGCTCCTAGCAAAGCAACTGTGCAGAGATTTAAAATGGACAAACTAATCCACCTGTTAAATCGTATAGTATTATAAGTATTACTCTTATTGTTTAAGGAAATCAACGATCTTAGTTTTTTCTTCATCAGTAATGAGAGCTCGTGTTTGCATATGCATACCAACTGTTTCCCATTTTTCGGGAGAAAATGTTGCAGGCGACGGAGTGTTGTGGCAACGCTGGCAATTTTCGGCCCATAATTGAGCACCTGATTTTGCGGACACCTTTTGACTCGCTGTGCATGCAATAAAAGTTATATTAATGAACAACCCCAATGCCATAACCATTAAAACAGTGAAGGCTTTTTTTGGCGTATTTTTCATATAAATTATTTAAAGTTGTATGGCGAATTGAACGAATAGCGTATTTGACCGGGTTGTTGTACCCTCGCTCCCAATGGATGAACTATTACTGTTATTCCACTGGTAAGCACATTTCACAACTGTTCTCCAGCTCATCCAATAAAGTAAAGCCGCTTCGGAAATATTATTTTTCTGTCCCCACACAGAGCCACTGGGTGAAATGAAGTTACTGTAGCGATATGCCAGTTCCAGGTTTTTTAAAAAACTATTGGATGCACCTGTCGGACGAATCGATATTTGCCCAAAACCTGTCTTTGTTCTGTTGTTAAAGGTATATTCGCTGGAATCATTTTGATTAATATAGTTTTGACTGCTCACAAATACGGAATTATATTGGCCCTTTATGTTTACAAGAATGGGACTGAATAATTTCACATAATTTATATCGAACGCATAGGCATTTGATTTGGCAGTTTGATTGGCTGCGCCTGCATCCCCTACTGTTCCCGTCTGACCACTAACACCAATTTCCAGGGAAGAGTTGGAAAATGGCAACAATCCAAACCTTGCCGTAACTGCTTTATTAATATTATTGTCTACTGCTCCTACACCCTGCATTTCACCATCTGCCAATAACTGATTTCCATTGGTAAGACTTACGTCGTAGTTCCATTTCATGTTTCCCATTGGAAAACCTCCTTCTACCTCAATACCATAATCAGTTGAGTTCGGTATATCTGCGGCTGGTGGATCTGTAGCCAGCTTATTAATCCAGCCTGCTGCAAGGCGTTTGTCATAGATCCCAAAGGGCACCACAAAATAACCTGCACGTACGATCAAACCCGGACAAGCGAAATAGGAAACGTCAGCCCAGTTTACCCCAATTCCTTCTGAAGTAAATGAAGGTTCGAATTCCAGTAGGAATTTGGTTCCATGCCTCCAAAGAAACATCGGGCTAAATTCAAATTCAGCATCATCAGGAAAAGAATTGGTTTTCACCGACTGACTAACACCTCCTGATGTTACTGTTGTTTTGTTTAAGTTCCAACCGATAGTGGCTAAACCAACCACCATAAAATGGTCCTCCCCGGGTTTCTTATAAGCCGCCTGTTTTTCCAATTCTGTCACCCGGTCCATCAAAGCTGAATCAGCTACTGTAACCTGCGCCAACAAGTAATTTCCCATTGGAAAAAATATAAAAAAGCAAATGGCCAGGATTGATAATGCTTTACCTGCTTTCATATTTCTTGTTTATGTTATGGTTATAAATTTCATATCATCATTTTCAAAATATAATCGGATTATTTTCAAGTACATGCCCAAAGAGACAGGCTCAGGTTTCGGAATTCGTGCCGGCTGGAAGCAGGGTATTGTATTCCGCCTCGTTCATCAGGAAGATTCTATGCTAAATTTATTTTAACTTATTATTTTGTTATATGACTAGCAGGAGTTAGTAACATGATTAAAGTCATAATCAACTTTTTTAATAATCCCTGTTCTAAAACAGAGGTTCCAAAAAAGGCAGGTAGTCGCTTTCAATTACGCTATTTTCCTGAAGCTGCAGAATAAGAAGTTCTGAAGGGTGTGAAATGGAGTTTCATGGTCCTCTGTTATACAATCCATTTTCCTGAAGTTCGCAGCCAGGGTGGTCGAAAGCAGATCTTCGGAATATTTTACAACTGGCAGGCCGCTGCATTTGGACGGACCGTTTTCTGAAAACGTACCAATCACCATGAAGCCCTGGCTATCGATTGCCTTTGACGTAAGCGTTATATAACTAGCAATCTGGTTTTCGCTCGTCAAAAAATGAAAGGTTGCCCGATCGTGCCAAAAATGATATTTCCTTGTCGGAACAAACGCCGTAATATCGGAGACAATCCATTGAACCCTGGATGCGCTATCGGGCCCAAGTCGCTCCCTGGTAGTTAGCAGCGCCTGTTCAGAAATATCAAGCACTGTAATGTCTGTGTATCCCTCAAGCAGCAGGAAGTCAACAAATTTGCTTTCCCCTCCGCCCACGTCGATTATAGGTGAATTCTTCGGAAGATTAAAACGGTGAAGAAAATCCAATGAGGTTTTGGGTTTCGCCTGGGTCCAGCTAAGTTCATCAGTTTTCTTAGTGCTGTAGATCCTCTCCCAGTGATTGACTGATTCTTCCATTGTCCCTGAATTTGTACCTGCTATTACAAATGCAAAAATACAATTTCAAAAATTTTGAACCGGCAAACAAATTATTCCCCAGATCAATATTATTTTTTTTATATTAGTCTACCATATTAGTAGGATATTAAATATTATTGTTTATGTTTGTGAGGAA
>DASYSW010000417.1:0-13942 GCA_036002905.1 Chitinophagaceae bacterium | reverse complement strand
GTTGACATTTTCAAAACCAACTTCAGCATATCCCTGCTTTTTTTTACCAACAAATCTTTTTAAACTTATGTGAGCATCATAGTTGCCGCTGTTAAAACCCGCCGAGTAAAGACTACCATACAATTCCACGTCCCATTTTTTATTCCTTGTCGTGTTGCGGTATTCGCCGTGAAAGATGAGGTTATAGAAGGAACTGTTATCATTCGCAAATTCACCCTGCAACATTTGAAAAGCTGCTCCCAGTTTTACGAACTGCTGTAAATTATTTGCATCCGGGAATTGGTATATGGAGAAATCATTTACAAGATCTTTCCAACGGTCACGTAAATACATGGTATCTCCCGGGTTTATCAGGATCCCATAATTGACATGATAGAATTGAGTGTCTGAAGGAGCACCTGCAGTATTGTAATCGAAGTATTGATATTTTGCTCCCATGAACGAAATAGTGTGTTCAAACCGCACCCGGGGATAGAACAATGGGATCACTGTGGAGTCAGTGACAAGCGAATCTTTTCTGCCCAGGTCATATTGCTGACGCATCAACACGGTAAACTCACGATAACGATTGCCTGTTTGTATATTGGTTGAAAAAAAATTGGTGCTGTACGGTACACCGGTACCCAGGTTAGTAGGAATGTTAAAGCGATCTTTGTATACCAGGTTGTTGTTGAGGTAATCTTCGTCGTTTCTTATTCCACCGTTTTCTGCAGCTTGTAAATGATTTCCCAGCACAAAAAAATAATTATTGTATCGCTTTTTCTTTCCCTCGTACCAGGAAGTAAAAAGAAGATTGTTATGATTCGTATTCTGATTTTGAAAAAATCCGGGGGAATTGATAAGGGAGTAGCGGAATGATGCATTCCAGTTTGGTTTTATGTTTTGCGTATGAATCACTCCAAGAATTTGTTCCGTCCGGCTGCCGAGTAAATAGGTTAGTTCAGTATAAGGCCGCGTTGTGTTGAAGAACATGATCGACGCAGGATTCCATTTATAAACATCCAGGGCATGAAAACCCGGATCCCACCCTGCTGCCAGGGTCGGACTAAATAAGATCGATTTGGATGCTGTGCCAAGATTACCGAGGTAAATATTTGTAGCCGGTACCGGGAAACGGGTTGTAAAATCATTTACAGATGAATCGAGTTTATAATGCCTTGAGGAGTCGAGATAGCGGTCATAAATGGTGATTGAGTCTTCGTTCCTGTTGCGATGGTGAAGACTGTCGCTGCCACCTCCTTTTAAGCTCCTTAAATTTTGGCCAACCCTTGAAAAATTCTTGAAATTCGGTTGCTGCGACATCGCGTTGAATGAATGCGTAAAGCAAAACATCAGCAGCAGGTATGTGAGTTTTCTTGCCAGGGTCAACAGTTTGTTGATAATGAAACAGCAAAAATACCAAGGATAACATTTGAAACCGGAATAAACAAATCACAAAGAAATCAAAAAATAATTGACGGCTGACCAAGGTCAGAAATCAAAATTCAGCCACCATTTCCCTGAAAATTGCAGCGAACCGAGGTTCGGCTTGTTTGGCAGCCTGCAGAACTTCTTCATGGGTGATCCTGGTTTCATCTTCACGTATACCTATATCAGTGATCACACTCATAGCAAAAACGGGAAGCCCCATATGATTGGCCACTATACATTCCTGGACGGTGCTCATCCCGACTGCATCGCCACCCAACGCGTGAATAAGTTTATACTCGGCGTGCGTTTCATACGTGGGACCTGTAACACCGTAATAAACTCCTTCCCGTAAAACAACACCAAGCTTCTTCCCAATATCTCGTGCGCGCTGAATCAGGTCTCTTTTATAAGGTTCACTCATGTCCGGAAACCGGGTGCCGAATCCTGAAATATTTTTTCCGGTCAGTGGGTTTGGCATAAACAAGCTGACGTGATCCGTGATGATCATCAGGTCACCCACTTTAAAATTTGGATTAACGCCACCCGCTGCGTTCGAAAGAAACAAAGCTTTAATGCCAAGTAACTTCATAACCCTGATAGGAAACACCACCTGGTTTGCTTCATATCCCTCGTAAAGGTGAAAACGACCGGCCATGCAAACAATTCGCTTTCCACTGAGATGGCCAAAGATCAATTTTCCTTTGTGTCCTTCGACCGTTGAAACCGGGAAGTAAGGAATCTGATCATAGCTTACTTCTTTCTCAATTTCTACGTCATCGATAAAATTGCTAAGCCCACTGCCTAAAACGATACCGACCTCGGGTGTGTCGGGATAAATCCCTTTAAGATATGACAATGCCTCTTCGAATTTTTGCATCTCGCCGGCCATACAACAAGTTTGGTGATTGGCAAATATATATTTTGGAATTCAATTTCGGGGAAAGTACGCACGCGAAACATTCTAGACAAGGTGTGATAAGATGATACCCGTCGCAACGGCCGCATTGAGTGATTCTGCATTACCTTTTCGCGGGATAGATATTTTTTCATTGGCACATTGTTGCAACTCTTCATCAATTCCTGACGATTCGTTGCCGATAATAATCAAACCCTCTTTAATTACACTCATCTTTGTCACATCCCTACCCTCCAGCATCGCCGCATAAATTCTCGTACCCGTTTGTTGTTTTAACCATCCAGGCAAAACGGTGTAAAAAACCCTCACTCTTGCAATGCTTCCCATGGTGGCCTGGACAACTTTCGGGTTATATATATCCGCACAATCGTCACTGCAGATAACTTGCGATATCCCGAACCAATCTGCTATTCGAATAATTGTTCCCAAATTTCCCGGATCGCGAATAGCATCTAACACCAGCGATATTCGTTCTTTTATTATTGGTTCAATCGCCTCAAATTTTTTTACGACGGCGATGACTTTGTTGGGCGTCGTTAGTTGGGATATTCTTTGAAGTTCTATTTCATTGATCGGGGTTACATTGACAGACTCTAGAAGATCGTTATTTTCCCTGATCCATTCATTCAATGCAAATATTTGCGACAGTTCAACGTTCTTACCTTGTATTAATTCTTTGACCAGTTTTGGACCCTCAGCAACAAATACTCCTTCTGTATCCCTGTATTTTTTCTGGCCTAAACTTTGGATATATTTGAGCTGTGATTTGGATACCATACACTGATGTTTAAATGAATTTTGTTACGCCCAAGCCACGGATGTCAACTTACCTGAAAATAACTCCCTTTTTATTAATCATCATTCTTTTCACCTCCTGTAAATCCTGGGATTTTGGCACCTTCCCGGTCACTCATGTAAAAGCCTACCCCAAAAACAAACCGTTTGTCTATGAAACAAATATCAATTTATCAGGCAATCTTTCAAAAACAGAAAAGGATAACCTTGAATCAAGGTTAAAGGTTCAGTTAGAAGACAGCCTGGACCCAAAATTCAGTCAAAAAATTTTCTGGCAGGTGCTAAAAAAGCCGCCCGTGTATGACACCACGTATGTGCAATCGTCAAAAAGATTTATGCTTGCCCTGCTTCATACTTCAGGTTATTTTAAGGCAGATATCAGCTATGACACTTCAGTAAAAAGAAACGAAGAGATGTACAAGCTGAAGCTGAACTTCAATGTAACCCCGGGTCCACTCTGGCATTTTGATAGCGTCTGGTACAATATTGCACAAAGGGAGCTGCAACAGCTCACGGACAGTACGTTAAAAACGGATAGTTCAAAGAAAATAAAGGATACAGTTACTATTGGTGTTCAGCAACCCTTTCAACAGGTTGCCGATAGCACTGTGGGGCAGGCATTAGTTAAAAAGGGAAGTTCTTTTTCGCAAGATACCATTGCAATGGAACTCGACAGGTTGGTGGAGTTGTACAGGAACAAGGGATATATGAAGTTTACCCGGAATGAACTTGTTGCCGTATGGGACACTCTAAATGTTTCACTACTTCAGCCAACGGTCAATCCCCTGGAGCAAATTGAATTGATCAATGAAATGGCCAATCAAAAACAAAACCCTACGGCCACGCTCGAAATAAAGTTGAAGCCGGGATACGATAGTGGGAAGCTGGTAAAATTTTATGTTGGGAAAGTTTATATTTATCCCGATTTCTCTCCCGATTCGCTAATAAAAAGAGATTCGGTCGTGTTGGATCCAACATACACGGTGATCCAGTCACAACATCTTTTCAAACCAAAGATCCTTCCGCAAAATATTTACTTAAGGACAGGCCAGGTATACAATCAAAACCGCTATATAAGAACAGTTGACCGTTTTAATAGCAACGTTGCCTGGAGATTGGCCACCGTTGAACAAAAGCCAAGACCGGGAACAGACACAGTGGATTTCATCGTGCGCCTGGTTCCAGCAAGAAAATATCTTTTTGCAGCAAATCTTGAAGCAAGCCGTAACCAAAATAGTATCCTTTTTTACCTGGGCAACCTGTTAGGCATTGGAATAAATGTTACGCTACAGAACAGGAATTTCGCACGAGTCGCTGCACAAACAAATACAATTCTTCGATATGGAACAGAGTTGAGCATTTCAAAAGGAACGCCTTTAGTCAGCCTGATTCAAGCAGGTGTTGGATACAATATTGTTTTTCCCAAGATCATACCTCAATTCGATTTTCTTCCTGAGCGATTTCGTGAGGCCAGTACAGTCTTGTCTTTTAATGCCACCAATACTCAGCGCGCTGACTTTTACAACCTGATCACATTTAACACATCCTGGAGTTACCTGTTGCAACGCCGCAATAAATTATATGCAGCCAAACTTCCAAATATTGAATACTCTTTCCTGGATGCAAAACCTAAGCTTGTCGATCTTTTTGCCCAAAATCCTGGTCTCAAAAACCTGTTCAACGATGGACTCATTATTTCAGGGATATATAGTTTTACTGCGACAGGTGGGACAAAAAAAAATCTGAACAGTTTCAAAGCAAATCTTGAGATAGCCGGTTTCCTGGCAAGCTTGAGCCAAACTGATTTTTTCAAAAAAAATCTGTACAGGTTCATCAAACCGGATGTTGAATACAAACACGTCGTGAAAATCGGAACAAACGATCTTGTATTTAGAACTTTTCTTGGGGTAGGCATCCCCGTAAAGATCGATACGAGTACGGGCCAAAATCCCCCGGGGTATCGAAGCCAATACCTTCCTTTCTTTAAAGCATATAGTGCGGGAGGTCCGAATAGTATGAGGGGTTGGGGATTAAGGAGATTGGGGCCAGGGCATTCTCTAAATTATTTTACCCAATTTCCTGATCGTTTTGGTGATATACAATTTGAAACAAACCTGGAATACCGTTTCTTTCTTTTCGAACTTTTTGGGTTTAAAGTTAACAGTGCACTCTTTACTGATATTGGCAACGTATGGTTCAACGCTCCAAATCCTGAATTCCCCGGTGGCGAATTTAAGTTCAGTAATTTTTTCAGGGATCTCGGTGTAGATGTTGGAACGGGAGCAAGAATAGACCTCGGCTTTTTTCTTATCCGCCTTGACTATGGCTTGAAAGTACATAACCCGACTCCAGAACCCGAGAACAAGGATGGACAATTTCAATATTTCTATAACTGGAGTCTTAAATATCTCCTCGGCGGTGTGCTTCAATTCGGAGTCACTTATCCATTCTGACCGCTCAATTTGAATCTTTGAGAGAGTTCTCAAATTCGGTCATACTCAAGGCATCTTCAATTTTAAATTCACCAATTCTTGTCCGGCATAAGCTGCTGAGATAAGCTCCACAAGCCAGGGCTTCACCAAAATCATTTGCCAAACTCCTGATATAGGTTCCTGTCGAACATACAACGCGAAAATGTAGAACTGGTAATTGAATTGCAGTGATCTCAAATTCTTTTATAAAAAGCTTCCGTGGTTCAAGCTTTACCTCTTTTCCTTTTCTCGCCAGTTCATATACCCGTTTCCCCTCCATCTTGACCGCCGAATGAGCCGGCGGAACCTGCATGATCTCTCCTAAAAAGTTTTTCGTCGCTCCTTTTATTTCTTCTTCGGAGATATTTTCAATTAATTTAAAATTCTCCGGTTTACTTTCAAGATCATAGGTGGGCGTGATCGCACCAAGGGTGAATGTGCCAGTATATTCTTTTTCCCTGGCCATGTATTCATTTATCTTTTTAGTGAATTTGCCGGTGCAAATGATCAGTAATCCCGTTGCCAACGGATCGAGTGTGCCGGCATGACCGACCTTTTTTACTTTGATTAAATGCCGAATCTTCCTTATCACATCAAATGATGTCCATTGCAGCGGCTTGTCAATAAGTACAACTTGTCCTTCTTCGAATTTGTTCACACTTGGGTTTTAAGAGGTTCCAGAGGTTCAATAAGTTTCAGAAGTTGACTTTAAATTTTTTACAAAGATTATTCAAGCTGGGGAAATAATCTCTGAAACCTTTGGAACTTATTAAACTTTTGGAACCTAAATGGAAAGTTTATTTTTCAACTCAAGGTATTTATTGATCGTATCGATGGTGAGATTCTGGGGTGAAGTAAGAATGGAAAGAATGCCGTTTTTATGAAGTTCCTTTACCATCAATCGTTTTTCAAAGGAAAATTTCTCAGCGATTGTTTTAATATAGATATCCTCCATCGTTTCAGCTTTGTGCTCTGTTAATTGCTTCAATTCAGTGTTTTCAAAAAAAACAACAAGCAGGAGGTGGTGCTGTGCAATCAATTTCAGCGAAGGCATTTCTCTTTGCAAACTATCCATTGACTCAAAATTGGTAAATAGCACGAGGAGGCTTCGATGAGTGATGCGGTTGCGGATAACCGAATATAGTTTTTCAAAGTCTGCTTCGAGGAAACGAGTCTGCTGCCGGTACAAGGTTTCAAGAACCTGGTTCATCTGGGTGGATTTTTTATCGGCTTGCAAAAACACATCGAGATTTTCGGCAAATGTTATCAGGCCGGCTTTATCCTGTCTCACCAGCGCCACGTTGCTCAATACCAATGATGCATTGATCGCATAGTCCAGCAAGGTCATTCCCTCAAAAGGCATTTTCATGGTACGGCCTTTATTCAACAGGCAATATATCTGCTGGCTTCTTTCATCTGTGTAGTTATTCACCATAAAATCTTTCTTTCTTGCCGTCGCTTTCCAGTTTATTGTGCGATAATCATCACCCCGGACATATTCTTTTATCTGCTCAAACTCCATACTGTGACCAAGTCTACGTACTCTTTTGACACCTGCCTCCTGCAGGCGATTGCTTACTGCCAGCAAATGGTAGCGCCTCATTTGCATGTAAGAAGGATATACCCTGACCGTTTCCCCGGAAAGGAAAACAAACCTTCTCTTGGCCAGTTGCAGTGGACCTTTTACAAATACATTGATATTACCAAATGAATATTCGCCTCTTGTCAGAGGCTTTAGTTCGTAAGTGACCTGCCCTTCCTTTCTTCCCTCCAGTTTTGTTTTTTTTCTCCAGTTTCTTTCCTGGAATTGGGGAGGTAACTCGTCAATAATATTTGCGGAAACAGGAAAAGCGTAATTGTTTTGAAAATGAAGCACCACCTTATTCTCATCGCCGTTGCTCCACCGCTCAGAAGTGATCCGCTCGGCACGAAGTGCATATCGCTTTCCAAATATCAAAAAAGTATCGACAAGTATTGATAACCCAAGAAGGAGCAACATAATACTTGCAGCATCATACAACACCGGTATAAAATAACTGAAGAGATAAAGCACCACTGCCCCGCCTGCAATGTAATACGCAACCCTGTCAAGATAAAAGGACTGGCCGAAGAATTTTATGATCGCACGGAAAAACATAGTCGTGAATGGTGAATGGTGAGTGGTCAGTTAATCAAACCACAGAGAATTTTAAAACACTTAATTAATAAAAGCCCAACTGCTCCACCTTCTCTTTTTTTTATATACCCCATATCTTCAATTACATCAAGCGCCGCATCAATTTCAATCACTGATCCCCTGGCAACTTCATAAAATCTTCTTCTTTCGACATTTGATTTCCTTGATGCGCCTTCTGCTATATTCGAATGAACAGAAAGTGCCGCTCTTCGAATTTGATTAACGAGGTCATATCGTTCCTCTGCTGGCAATTCTTTTGTCAGCTTGTAGCATTCTCCAACAAAAGAACGCGAAAACTGAAAAATGTCTAATTTTTGGTATTTAAGTTGCCAAAACATATGACAAGGTTTTCATGACTCCGTTATTCACCACTCACCACTCACCCCTCACCTCGGAATATCCATTCCATTCACGATTTGCCTGATTACTTCGTCTTCTGTGACTCCTTCCATTTCCTTATCAGGAGCCAGGATAATACGGTGGCGCAACACCGGGCTAAAAACATCCAGGATATCTTCCGGTGTAACGAAATCACGACCGCTGATCGCTGCCATCGCTTTCGACGCATTCATTATTGCCAGTGATGCTCTCGGCGAAGCCCCGAGATAGATCGATTTGTGATTTCTTGTTTGTTGAATAAATTTCGCAATGAACTGCAGAAGTTTATCTTCAATGATCAACGTTTTTATTTGTTGTCTTAGCGAAATAACCTGTGCACCATTCAATACAGGCTTTACCATTTCGAGAATCGACGCGTTACCCATTTGATGAAACTGCGAAAGAATGGTTATTTCTTCCGTTTCGGAAGGATAAGGCACCAGGATCTTAAATAAAAAACGATCCAGCTGTGCTTCGGGTAAACGATAAGTGCCTTCGTGTTCAATGGGATTTTGTGTTGCCAGCACCATAAACGGGGAAGGCATTGGGTAGGTCTTCCCGTCGACGGTCGCTTGCCTCTCTTCCATGATCTCAAACAATGCAGATTGAGTTTTTGCCGGGGACCTGTTGATCTCATCGATCAAAATAATGTTCCCAAAGACAGGGCCCTTCTTGAAATCAAAACTACCATGTTGCGGGTTGAACACCGGCGTGCCCAGGACATCGGATGGCATCAGGTCCGGCGTAAACTGGATTCGCGAAAAACCAATATCAAGCGACCGGGCCACCAGTTTTGCCGTTAATGTTTTTGCAACTCCCGGCACACCCTCGATCAGGACGTGTCCATCGGCAAGTAGTGCAGCAATGATCAACTTCACCATCTCATCCTGGCCAACAATCACTTTTTTAATTTCGTTGCGGATCGCGTTCACAGCCTGGTTCAAGGCCGTAAGGTCTGTCCGCTGCGCAAATAGTTGTTCTTCCATTTATGGTTCTTTATTTTTAATCCCAAAAAAAATTGATACTCACAACCGTAAATAATATCTATCCCGTTTTGTAAAACTCTTCAAGTTTTTTATGAAAATCAGCAAGCTGCGTATCAGCAATTTCATCAACTTCATCAATATTGTTTATAAAGGAAACAATTTCCCTGATATTATTTTCCGGTTGTGCCGTCTTTCTGCAAAGTGATGTTGTGAACTCATCATCAAGCCGGTTGGTAGAAAGTTTATACCTGTTACGAATATGCTCGAGAAAATAAGCAGCCATTTTTTTGCTAAGGTTCTTATTGTCCCGCTTCTCATGATATAACCTGCCAATGGTCTTTACAAATTCAAGTGAATCATTTCTCGGCTTTGCCATGATCGGAATAATGCGCTGTTTACGCCGCATTTCCTGCAAAATATAAACGGCCAAAAGAATAATCAACAACAACAGTGCAGCCCTGAATGATCTCTGCGACATTAATGCCGATAAAGGGCCTTTACTCCCACCGTTGCCCAACGAGATTCGTTTGTACAAAAAGTATTCATCCCACACCACTTTTTTTGTGTCCTTTGGAATAAGCGACAACATTTTGTTATAGTAGTTGATGTTCTGTCCATGCAATAAAAAATAATTACTAAATGTGAGAGGGGCCAGATGCAGGTAGATACTTCCCTGCCCCGCTTTGAATTGAATGAAATTTATGTCCGTATCATTTTTGCTGCCCAATTCATAACTGATATTCTTATTGTATTTTCCAAAATAACCGTCGTATTGCCTGCCTGGATAGTCATATTTCTTCTGATCAGGAAATGGTGGCGACAACAATCCAACTGAAAGGGTATCGCTCGTTGCATCCATGCCGAAAAGGGAAAGATCAGACGTATAATCATCACAGCTAAAAAAATTCTGTGCGTCATAAGACAGAATATGGCTGCTGACAAAAACAGTATTGCCTGCCTTCACAAAATCCAGGAGCCTGTGTAATTCCGTCTCATCGGGCATGAATCGTGGAGAAATAATAATGAGAGCCTGTTTATCGGTAAAAACGCTCAATGAATCCCAGAGAGCTGGTTTCTTTTTGTTTACAATTACGGATGCGCCGGGAAAGATGTGGGACAAACTATGATACGCCACATACATTCCATAAGGTATCTTATCCCTTTTATTGAAACTTATGCGTTCATCCAAAACATGCTTGTTTTGGCGTGTAGAAAGTACCAGCCACAATAATAACAGGGATATCAGCCCGGCAATAATATATGGTAGAAACTTTTTCACGATAGTTTACGATCAAAATTTTCAAATTCGTTTTTGATGACCCCAAAGGTTTCCCGGCTCACATCAAATTTGCCATACCATGTGTATTCATAATTCCTGGTCAGCCGGAAAAAATCATTATAGTATCCTGTCGGGTATAATTGAGACAAATAATCAAAATTTGTTCTCTCCTGTTTATACTCGATGATTTTCTTTTGTGAAAGCTGTTTCAATAATCGCAAAAACATAAGGCGTATCGCAAGACGATAATCACCTGCAGTAACTGCTTTTTCAATTTCCTTCTGATAATTTATCTCGAAGATGTTTTCCCCGGTAATTTCTTCACTTACTTTTTCTGCGACGATTGACTGTCTCCTGCCGACAATATTATTTTGCAAAAGATACCAGGCCAGTATGCCGAGAAAAAGCACCACGATCACAAGGAGTGTTGTCATGTTGATCCATTGCAGCGGGGGTTTGCTGGGGCTGAAGCTTTTTTCTTTTGCTTCTTTCTTTGCAAAGACATGATCGGCATACCAAAATGCCTCGTCTTTTTTCAGCGAATCGATGATACTACCGGGTACTTGTCTTAATTCAATTGTATCTGTGAGCGCAGCTTTATGCTCAAAATTACTTTGATGTTCATAATTGGTATCAGCCTGGTCAATTGTAATAGCCGCCGAGTCGGCTTCTTCAACCACAGTCTCTGTTACAGTCGTATCCTGTGCTGTTGAGGTGACACAGGCAAAAAGAAAACCTACCCAAAACAGTAAGCTTCTTTGACTCCAAAAGATATTTTCAAGGATAAGTTTCATGTTAAACTTCCTCCGCCATTTGCATCGATAGTTTCTTCTGCAGGCTTATTGGATAAATCACGAAATACCACACGATAAATGCCGCCGAAGACACAAGTATCAGGGAACTGAACACCCAGTGCATTTTATAATAACGGGTAATGAACCCCTCAAAAAAAGCTGCCACAATAAAAACCGGCAGTACGCCAACCGTGATCTTAACACCATCTTTTGCTGCTCTTTTTAAAGAGTCGATCCGTCTCAATGTTCCCGGGAAAAGAAAACCCAAGCCTAACACAACGCCGGCCGAACAGGAAACGATTATGCTCCATAGTTCGAGCGTGCCATGGATCATCACTGCCAACGTCCATTGCAATCCAAGTCCCCGTGAAAAAAATAAATAATAGAACGCTCCTATCCGAATGGCTTCGGTGACCATTGATTTTACCGTAAAAAATCCAAAAACGATGCCCTGTGAAAAATAGACAAGTGCTACAATGATGTTGTTGATCATGATCCCCATCCAGCTTAAGAACGAGCTCCCTGACTGGTAGATCCCAAACGGGTTTCCTTCTTCAATGTTCTGGATGGTTTTATCAACGTAGTCATCACCCAGCATTTGACGAACAAAGTTTTCATCAAAACGGCTTGAAAAAAAACCGACCATAAAAAACACACAAAACAGGACGAACATAAAAAAAATGATCCTGTGATACTTACGGATCGTCAATGGGAGATCATATTTCCAGAAATCAATAATGCGGTTAGATTCCTCTTTCCGGTTCTTATATATACTGAGGTAAATTTTCGAAGCTTGCCCGTTGATGAATTGTGTCACTTTGCTGGTGGGGTAAAATGTTTTGGCATAGGCAAGATCATTCACCAGCTCCGTAAAATTGTTCGCCATCTCATCGGCATCTGCCGGTGGTTCCTGCTGGGCCTTCGACCATTTTTCCTTGTGCTTTTTTATAAATAAAGCTTCCCTCAACTAATTTTGTTTAAGCTTGTAAAATACTGGAAAATTTCAGATTTCCGATTAAGATTGTTAGATTGTTGAACTGTTATAATGTTAAACAATCAGGCAACAGGCCATTAAATCATTTATCTATTTGTTTTTATGTCTGTCATCAAGGTCCCTACCACATTTAACATAGATCTCGAGTTTGAGATTCCTGAATTTCATCGCCGTCTTTTTGCCTGGATCATTGATGTGATCATCCAGGTGATCTACTACCGGCTCGCCATTGAATTATTGAACAGAAGCATTTCCGCTCATGATCTTTTTAGCGACGATGCCCAGTATAATCTCTGGGGTCTCTATATGATGATCATTGTTCCCATTTTCACTTACCACCTGATTTGCGAAATAACCATGAACGGCCAGAGTATCGGTAAGAAAATTTATGGGATACGTGTCGTAAATGAAAATGGAGGTCGCCCCGGTATTAGTCAATTTATCATTCGCTGGCTCATCCGTACCGGCGACTATGCCATCATTGCTATCATACTGTTGAACGTATTTATCCTTATCAACAAAGAACTCTTTGTCTTTTTAGGCGCTTCGCTGATATTATTATTAACCGATATCATTTTGGTGGTCAGCAGTAAAAAAAATCAACGCCTTGGAGATATCCTGGCTCATACGATCCTGGTAAGAACGACAGCAAGGGGCAGTATGGAAGAGACCGTTTTTATGGAGGTCGCCGACAATTATGTACCGGCATTTCCCGAGATCATGAAACTGAGCGATAAAGACATCAATGCTATTAAGAGTATATTAGACACAGCGAGAAAAAAAGGTGATTTCAAATTAGCAGCCATGGCAAGTGAAAAAATCAAATCTCACCTGAAGATAACTTCTTTAATGTCCCCCTACGATTTCCTTGATACGCTGCTGAAAGATTACAATTACCTTTCAGTAAAGTAAGATTCACTTGACAGTTGTTGCACCTGCACTTATTGCCAGAAGAGCAAGCAGAAAAATTGCCAGGATAATGATAAATAGGACGCTTATAATCACAAAATAGATCTTCAGATTATAAAATCCTGCGTTGAGTTCAGTTTGACTCATGCCGTTCACGCCCTTTCTGGTCAAGCGGGCAAACTGATAAAGAAAATAATTGACCAGCAAACCGATTATAAGTCCGAGGATAGCACTTCCTATCCCCTCCCCAACACTAGCAGAAACTCCAAACCCTTCACTTTGTATTACCTGGGCCTTCGGCATGAGGGCCTTTATAATCGCAACGACATAGCTTAGTACTGCAGTGACGACTATGATCATTGCCCAAGAACAAATTCTTTGCAAATGTTCTTTTGCTGTATCATCTATTGAAAGACCAAACAATGAATTTTCAGTTTCCTGTTCCATAAAAAGATTATAGTGAACTAACAATGCTTGAGAGCAGTTCTACGATAGTTATAATTCCATACATTATGAAATAAGCTTTTAATCGGGCCAGGCCGTTGTTAAACGTTTCCTGGTTTTTTGTTTCAATTCCCTTTTTGATCAGAATCGATCCTTTAAAAAGAAAATACAACAGCAGGCCTACAAGACCCGCAACGATCACGATGATCGTAATTAACATTCCCATACTGTCAAGGTCAGAAAAACCTGGGATCAGCCGTGATAACGCGCTGGTTATTTGCGATCGCATGGCAATAAAAAAGATCAACAGAAATCCGGTGCAAACAAAGCCAAGAATAGAAAGGAATTTAGCCCAACGCGCTACGTCAGAAAGATTTTTTGAAGCAGTTT
>DASYSW010000416.1:0-17167 GCA_036002905.1 Chitinophagaceae bacterium | reverse complement strand
AAATGGAAAGTTCCCGGTATAAAATTCATCATTGCTCCCGTAACTGTACCTAAGAACCCCTTGCAATTGTGCAGGCACAGTTCCGGAAATTGTGATCTCCTTTTTCCATTCAGCAGCGCCTTCATAGATCTTAGCTTTGCCCTCGAAAACAGTGCTGTTGATTTCTTTCGAACTGCCACCTTCCACAACATTCTTCTGTTGCTCAATGGCGGAGTCGCCAAACTTTATTTCCGTGGTTGTAAGATCAGGTATTGTTTGTGAAGGAGAGTACAGTTGCCAGCCTGGCACACCTGTCGTCGAAAAAATCAATTCAAATCGACCCTCACCGGTCTTTTTTGAAGAAACAGTCCATTTATAAATTGACAAGGAGTCTTGTGAAAAAAGGTCATTCGTTAGAAAAACAAATAATAAGAAACCAATTATGCGAAAAACCTGCTTCATTTTTTATTCTTAAAAAAAACGAGCTTTTACATAAAGCTCGCTAAACAAAAATTATTCGACTCCAATTTTTTATTTTAAAGCAATATTGAAGTCAACCGTTTTGGGAGGTAAACACTTCTTATCATTACAGGTTTGAAACTCTACGCTGCCTGAAACATTCGTCCTTGCATTTGACTTTAATTTCACAACCTGGACAAAATCTACCTTGTTTGAATATTGATGAGCCGAAACGCCGAGGTTTTTATCTGTAAATTTCTCCATCTCGCCGACTTCTTTCACTTTACCATCAAGGTTGAGCAAAGGGTTATTATTTATCGTAACGCTGGTTGGAATAGCTATAGCATCCGAAGGCTGATCTTGTGAATACAAATGCCAGCCGGATTGAATGTTGGCAATAAGGTGTACTTCAAACGTTTTGTCAGATATCTTTTTGGTATTAAAACTCCAACTTACCGGGCTTTGTGCGTGCATGAAATAGTATCCGAAAATCAAAACAATACTGAGTAGCCATTTCTTCATGATATAATTTTTTCAAAGCAAAATTCTAAATTTAAATTGAATATTTCTGTTAAAGTTGAAACCCCTGATCACCCTTGATTTACAAGCTGTTCTGCCATCAAAAGGCTTTTGAGGATTTGCCTGCCGTCGATATTTTCAAGTGAATAGGAACAGGCCCTTTCGGGGTGAGGCATCATGGCAAACACATTCCTGGTAGAATTACAGATGCCGGCAATATTTCTGAGAGATCCGTTTGGATTTGCTTCCGCCGTTACATTGCCATTTTCGTCGCAATACCTGAAAAGCACTTGTTCGTTCGCTTCCAGCTCGTCAAGTATTTTTTTGTCAGCATGGTATCGCCCTTCCCCATGAGCTATGGGTATTTTATAAATATTCTCGCCGGTGTCTTTTATAAAAACATTTTTGCCAATGAACTGTTGATTTGGATTTCGCAGAAGAACACCGGGCAGCAAGTGTGATTCACACAATATCTGGAAGCCGTTGCAAATTCCCAGGACTTTTCCGCCGCTTTTCGCAAACTCTATAACACTTTGCATCATCGGGCTGAACCTTGCGATCGCTCCGCATCGCAGGTAATCACCATAAGAAAATCCCCCGGGTAAAATGATACAATCTTCAATAGAAAACATGCTGAGGTCTTTATCCTTGTGCCAAAGCATGATCACATCCTGGTCAAGTTCATAGGTAAGTGCATCATGCATGTCCCTGTCACAATTAGAGCCCGGAAAAACAACGACACCAAATTTCATAACTTCATTTTATGATTTACAAAGATAAAGATGATTGGTGAGAGTAAAAGTTGATAGCTCGTTATTAATTCCAATGTGGTCCAAGATATTGATAAAATAAAACAAAGGCAACGGATATCCAAAAAAGCAACAATGGAAATAATTTTTTTGGCGGGTAGAAATATGTACAGGCATGAAAGGCCGCGAAGGGTGCGGCCGCCATTACCCAATTCTCAAAAGTATTACTCGTATTCACAAACGGAACAAATATTGCGACCAGCAAATAGACAAGGACAAGGCTCCATCCTTTACGGATTTGAATGAGCATACGACGCAGATTGTCCTGGATGAAATATCCCCCGGTTAAAAACGGAACCATCAGCAAAAGGGCACTGGCCGCCAGCCAAATTGATTGCTGCAGCGAGGGCATTCGGACCGAGAGATAGGGCGTTATTTTTTCGGGCGCCCAGGAGCCTGTCAAAAAAAGATAGATCCCGTAAAAATAATAGGGGGAAGTAAGCCCCAGCATGCAAAGCAGCCATTCGTTAATACGAAACGGTCTCATGATCATCAGGGCAAACAAAACCCAAATGATAAACGTAATGGAAGGGAAAAAAATAAAACTGGAGATACCGATGGCGAGGCCCGTGTTGAAGACAATTCCTTTCGCTTTTGGGTGATTGTACATCTTAAAGAGCCACCCGAGGACAAATATCAAGAAGGTATTAATCAGCAGGGGTGCCGAAAAATAATTCCATTCCGGAAAAAACGAAGTGATGAGCAGGTAAGCCATGCCGGGCAAATAGTTAGGCCGGGTCATCATCCTGAAATTATTGATAAGCCTGGTCAATGACATTGCCTGGATAAAAAGTAGCGCAAATGCGAGCGCGGGGTAAATGATAGAATTTGTTTTACCTGTCGGTTCAAGCACCTTCAATATGTTATGAAACAAAACTCCGTCCTTCGGCTGATCGGTTGCGGGATGTGGATGCACAAACATGGGCAACTTTAGAAGCAGCCCAAAAAAAAGCAGCACTAGAATGTTAGCCGGGTTTTTTTGTCTAAAAATTCCGATCACGGATATGGATTTATGTTGGTTTTGTTAGTTAAATTCAATTTTGGCAAAGCAGATATTATTTCTATACAGGCATGGAATGATCATTTGATGAGCACTCACCTGCTTACCATACTTAGCCATAAATTCATAGCCCTTATCAAGATTCTTCAACGTCGGGTTGCGGGCAATTTGTCCACCAGGTGTTACCGTGTAATCGTTTAATAAATTAACTCTTCTTTCTTCCATGTTAAAAAGAAAATGAAGCTGGCCGCCGGTGTTCACGAGCTGATAAGAAATGAGATCGTCTGTATCGTCATCAAATTGATCTTTTGAAATTACATTATTCCACTGCAAACTCCCGTCTTTATCAAACGAAAAAATTACGATATTATCGGCGTGATAGCGCACATTTTGGGAGTTGTAATATCTTGAACGATACCACAAGCTGTTGTAGTACGGCGAATAGGAATAATAATCATAGGGACTATAATAAGGTGAACCGTAAAGGTAATCCCATCGATTCCAGGCATTATACCGGGACGTAGTATAAAATGCTTCACTTCCTATTATGAAACCTCCATCTTTTTTCACGACGATATTTCGAATAAAGTAATCATTAAAGGCCATTTTTAAATTCGCATCACCTTTGGCATCCCGGCGTAACTCTTCTCCAAAAGTCACCGTGTTTTCCATTTGTGGCCTGGCGCTCGCCTTATCCCATATGTAGTAATAAAATCCATCAATATTTCCGCGGCGCTCTTTGTAATAAAAAGAAGTAAGAAAATAACGCTTGTGGGTGTTATCTATTTTGACGTGCACCTCGTCAAGAAGTCTTTTTTCAACATTCAGTTCGTTCATCGAAAACGTATCAGCCTGGGCATATTTGACCACCAGTGCCGCGCGGCTGATCACATCGCTATTTTGCCTGTAAAATTTTGCGAATACAAAATCACCATCGTTATCTACATAATACTCATCGAGGTAGTCATTTTTGTCATCCATCGGCATATTGATCACGCTTCTCTTCAGTAGCTGAAGGCTATCATTAAAAAGGTTCGTTGTGACTACGAAATTGTCCTTGTTCTTGCTGTTGATCTTAAATATCATGAACTTGCTTTTATCCTCGCTGGTGACAACACTATAAAGTTTATCATTAGCGGAAAAGCTAATGTGCGTGGTATCCAGCTCAAGCACTTCCGATATTTTTTTTCCTTTGCCGTCGATCTTTGCGGCCATACAGTGTACTACATTCCTCTTTTGGTATTGGTAAATGGCATAAAAAAAGTCGTTGTATGGAAAGAAATCAACGCTGACCAGGCGCTCATCGGGCATAAATTCCTGCCCAACCTTCGACACCTCTTTCATGTCATTATCATAAATGGTTATCCAATTCTTGCCTTTGAGGTTTTTATAGATAAGGAAATTTCCGTCGATCTTCCCAATTATTTCAAAAACCATTCTGCGGGAGTCTTCCTTTTCGGGTTCGGAATAAACAATTCTTTGGGCCTGGAGAATATCCGCAATAACCAAAACACAAATTGTTGCGAGAAGCAATCGCTTGCTAAACATATAAGACTTTGATTTTTTGCCTATTAAAATTAAATATTGCAGCCAAAATCGCGGCTTTTATTTTGGTTGTAGTGCCACAGCCTTGTTAATTACTGTAAGACAATAAATAAACGCTGAAGGTTGCTGCTCGCTTGTCCGAAATATTAAATATTATCCTACGATTTTCCGAAGTTATTACTTGTAATTTATTTTTCGCTATACATTTGCAGGATGTCCCTGAAAATCGAACCCCGGACATAAATTTATTTTCCAAAGTGAGAATACCGACCAATAGAGCGACTTTCGCTGGACTGATTATAGCACTCGGAATTATTTACGGAGATATAGGCACATCCCCTTTATACGTTTTCAATGCTATTATTAATGGCCGCGTTCTGGATGAATCCTTAATCATTGGCAGCTTGTCCTGCATAATCTGGACAATTACGCTACAGACAACGATTAAGTATGTGATTCTTGTTTTACGCGCCGATAACCGCGGTGAAGGTGGCACCTTTGCTTTGTATGCGTTAGTCCGAAGGCAAAAAAGATGGCTTGTGTTACCGGCTATGATAGGCGGAGCGGCTCTGCTCGCTGATGGAATGATAACGCCTCCGATTTCCATTTCTTCTGCCGTAGAAGGTTTGGAGAAAATCCAATATTTCAAAAACATAGAAAATTATATCCTTTACATTGTCCTTGGTATAATTGTTCTTTTCTTTTTCCTGCAACAATTTGGAACCGCTTCAATAGGTAAATTATTCGGACCGATGATGACCATCTGGTTCACTATGCTCGCAGTGCTGGGCCTTGCACACCTTTGGGATGATTTTTCCGTCGTGCGGGCCATTAGCCCCCACTATGCAATAGTTTTTCTTAAGAATAACCCAAATGCACTGTGGATATTGGGGGCGATTTTTCTTTGTACTACCGGGGCCGAGGCGTTGTACAGTGATTTGGGTCATTGCGGACGGGCCAATATCCGCATCTCATGGTTTTTTGTAAAAACTTGCTTGCTATTGAATTATTTGGGCCAGGGTGCATATCTTCTCTCTCATCACGCAGGAATCAGAGTGACTCCGGATCTAAATATAAATGCGTTCTATGACCTGATGCCCCATTGGTTCATACTATTCGGCGTATTGATTGCGACGAGCGCCGCAATTATTGCCAGCCAGGCAATGGTGTCTGGTTCCTATACTCTTATTAGTGAAGCCATGCGACTAAACTTATGGCCGAAGCTCAAAATAAGGTACCCCTCGGAGGAGAGAGGTCAATTATTTATCCCTGGCATAAATTTTTTGATGTTCGCCGGGTGTACGGGAGTCGTCCTTTACTTTCAGAATTCCTCAAGAATGGAGGCCGCATATGGATTGGCCATTATAGTAACAATGTTGATGACCACGATATTGTTTGCAAATTTTCTCATTGCAAGAAGGGTGAACTCTGTATTAATCTGGATCTTTCTTGTTGGCTATATAGTTATCGAATCCGGTTACTTAATAGCCCTTTTGCAGAAATTTACGCACGGCGGTTACATAACACTTTTGATCGGGACCCTGATGTTCCTGGTCATGTATATCTCCTACCGGAGCAGGAAGATAAAGAACAGGTATGTTGAATTTGTCCGCCTTGAGACTTATATTCCCAAAATACAGGAGCTGAGCAACGACAGGTCTGTACCTAAGTACGCCACACATCTTGTTTATCTCACTAGTGCCGACAATCCGAAAGAAATTGAGCATAAAATAATTTATTCTATTCTCAATAAAAAACCCAAAAGAGCAGATATTTATTGGCTCGTGCATGTGGATACCCTCGATGATCCCTACACTTCCGAATATAAGGTGGATCATATCATTCCCAATGACATCATCAGAGTTGAATTCAGACTTGGTTTCAGGGTTGAACCAAGGGTCAATTTAATGTTCCGGAAAGTGGTTGAAGACCTTGTGGCTAACAAGGAGGTGAATATTACCAGCCGTTATGAAAGCCTGGAAAGGAGCAACACCGTTGGCGACTTCCAGTTTATTGTGATGGAGAAATATCTGAGCCAGGATAATGAGCTGCCTTTTGCCGAAAAAGTAATTATGAGATTACATTTTTCGTTAAAAGAAATAAGCCTTTCTGAAGAACGGGGCTTTGGACTTGACGTAAGCAATGTTACCGTTGAAAAATTTCCCCTCATTGTCGCTCCTGTCGCAAATCTGAAATTAAGAAGAGTAGAAGATTAGACCTGGTCTGTAAGTTCTTTGTACTTTCCCCTGTCATCTATCCGTTATCATCTATCAATTAATTTGCCGCATTTCATCTGGTATATCATCATTAGCATCATCGCGCTTTCGATCCTGGTTTATTTTCTGCAGGAAAAATTTATTTTCAAACCGGAAAAATTAAGACAGGACTTCCAGTTTAAGTATGATATTCCGTTCAAGGAATTATTTTTTGATGTCGAACCTGGAGTTCGCATTAATGGACTTCATTTTTACCGGGAAAAACCTCTCGGTCTTATTCTCTATTTTCATGGTAACACAAGGAGTATAAAAGGCTGGGCAAAGTATGCAAAGGATTTTTACCGGTATAACTATGACGTGGTCCTTGTGGATTACCGGGGGTTTGGTAAAAGTACAGGTAAGCGAAATGAAAAGGAGATGCTCGATGACATGCAGTTTGTCTACGACGTCCTGGCAAAACAGTATCATGAACATCACATAATAGTGTATGGCCGTAGCCTTGGAAGTGGGTTCGCGACAAAGGTGGCCTCGGAAAACAAACCACGATACCTGATCCTGGACTCTCCCTATTACAACTTCCGAAGAGTCGTCGAACGTTTCATTCCAATCCTGCCGGTTCGTTACGTTCTGCGTTATCATTTACGTACAGACAAGTGGATCCGCCATGTTAATTGTCACACCTACATTATCCATGGAACAAAGGATCGGTTGATCCCCATCAGGCACAGCGAAGCTCTTCAAAATTTAAACCCGGGAAAAATAACTCTCATTCGGATCCAGGGCGGGGGACACAATAATCTTCCAAAATTCGATGAATACCACAATTTTATTCGTGATATTCTCAAGTATTAATACTATCCCCATAATAATAAGACATTAACCTTCGTTAACAAATCTGTTAAGGATGATGTAATTCGGGAGAGGTATCGTTACAAGTGAACGATTGGAGCGTCAGACAAAAAATGATGTTTATGAAAAAAATCTACTTATTCTTTCTTATTGTAGTGATCACCTGGGTCGCAGGCTGCAAATCGGCAAGCAAGCTCTATCAAAAAGGGAATTATGATGAAGCTGTACAGGTAGCCGTAAAGAAACTGCAAAAAGACCCCAATGATGCGAAGTTAAAATCGGTTGTACAGGATGCCTACCGGTATGCCGTGACCGATCACGAAAGTCGTATCCGCAATTATTCGTCCATGGATAATGAGATGAAGTATGAGTGGATGTACAATGAATATTCGGATCTCCAGAATTTACACAACGTCATTTTCAAGGCACCTTCTGTGTACGAACTGGTTCGCCCGAAAGATTATTCATCGGATATAAATGCAAATGCTGCCAAAGCGAGTGACGTTCATTACAACAGGGGCATGCAGCTGATGAACAATAATGACAGGCAGAGTTACAAAAATGCATACCACGAATTCAAGACGGCTATCGGGTTTAAGCCGGGTGATGCAAATATCCGGGAGATGATAAACAAGGCGTATGATGCCGCACTTACGGTTGTCGCCATCATTCCTGTTAATAATTATGGGTTTCAATATACCTCCTACAATTATCAACTCCAGAATTTTGATAACGATATAATCAGGATACTGCAGAACAATACAGGCAATGAATTTGTGAAGTTCTATTCGACGTGGGAAACTTCCAGGTTAAATATTGTTCCCGATGAGATCGTAGAAATGCATTTTACCCAAATTAATATTGGAAGAATTAACGATAATTATTCTACAAGAGAGATTTCAAAGGAAGTGGTCGTGAAAGAAACGGTGTACAAACCTGATTCAGTTATAAAACAGTATGCAAAAGTAAAGGCAATTCTTACTACGACACAGAGAACGATGACTTCCCAGGGAACTTTGAGCATCAATGCCCGCGATAATAGAGGCCGGTCATTGTGGAGCGATAACGTCGTTGGTAACAGCAGCTGGTCAACTTCGTTTACTTCTTTCACAGGAGATGAAAGGGCACTGAGTGATGAAGACAAAACGTCGCTCACCCAAACAATGGATTCTCCTCCGCGGGAACAAGATGTTGTTAAGTGCATCCAGGAGGGCATTTACACCGATCTTATTCACAAGGTCAGAAGCTACTACAGTCGCTATTAAAAATATTTCCCCTTGATTCTAAAGCCTGCGAGCGATCGTGGGCTTTGTTTTTTATAATGTTTTCAGGTATTCGATCACTGCCTTTCGATCTGCTTCGCTTAGTTGATCGCCGAAAGTATGGCCATAATTTCCATAACCAGGAAGCGTGGTATTATAAATGTATTTATTACCGGCACTTGAGAGCGTTTGAAATTGCCAACCCAGGTTCTCATAATCATATTTTGTCGAATCTCCCTCGGAAAAATCTCTTGTCCAGTAGATGGGGCGCAACTTGCTGTTAAGTACCGCCTCTATTGTTGGCACAGAGCCATTGTGAAAATAGGGTGCTGTGATCCACACACCGTCCAAAGGTGGCGCAACATATCCATTGAAGGGGACAAGCCTGGCAGGGTGATCACCTTTGCTGAACCAGCTTCTATTGTACCAATCGAGCATGTCAGAATATTGATAATTACTTTGATTCAATAAGGAATCAGTGCCGACGATGGATTCGGGAATTAAAAGGTTGGGGTATTCCCCTTTGTTGCCGTATGTACCATGACATTCACTGCAAATGTTTTCGAAAATGACCCTTCCCTGCCCGGCCAATGTCTTGTCAACTTCACGGGGATATTTCGGCGGCTGAATTGAATAGATATACGCAAGTACGTCGGGCATCTGTTCGTCCACCTTCTTTGCATGCAGGGTATCATTCGTCGTAAGCAAACTTGAGCCCATCAAAAATTTTCCAAAATCACCGCGGCCGAATCCATTATAAAACATCGCATTCTTTTTCTTCAACAACCACCACGCAGGTACATCTGAGGGAATGACTCGTTCTGGTAATTGCACGGAAGCCCTTTCATTCCACGCAAAAGTTGCAGGGTCACGGTGTGCTACCAGCAACGCGGTAAGCCTGTCTGCAGGATTTACCCCGGCCACTTCAGTGTAAAAATCATCGCCGATCGATCTTGCGACCATTAAAGCCTCCTTCGCTGCCTCATATTTCTTTGGACTTAACTTGAGATATGTCATCAGCACCTTCTCGTAGGTCTTTAAATTTTTTGTCTTTGTAAAATCTCCGGTTGAGTTTCCAAGACCTACGATCAAATTACCGTCAAAAAATTCAGCATGGCACTGAAAACAGTTCGGTACCACAACGTTTTCACCATTGTTTGCTTTCACGACGTTAAAATCATATCGCACCTCCGCATTTTCACCTTGCCGGTTAAGAATGTTTGTTCTCTCCTTTTTAAATCCAAGATTATATAGACCGAAGGGAATACCGCTGTTCACATAATCACCAGTAATTATATAGCGATAACCGGAATCGGCGTTCCCAATCCTTTGCTGGCTTGGAGGGATCACGACGGGGTCCTCATGAACGGAAGTAATCGTAACAAAGGAAATGCAACCAAACACAATTACAACAGCAACAAATAATTTTTTCATAGAAGGTTGAGAGAATTTACATTCAAGAACCAAGAACCAAAAATCAAATGTCAAATATCAATATCAAATGTCAAATACCGAACATCGAATACAATCATTTTCCATAAAGTTCGAGCATTTTTTTCAGATCGTCCAGTGTATTGATCTCACTGGCGGTTTTATCCTTTCTCCAGCGGTTGATTCTCGGGAAACGCAAAGCTACACCGGATTTATGACGATTGGACGCAGCAATACCTTCAAACGCAATTTCAAAAACAAGTTCAGGTTTTACTGTCCTTACAGGTCCAAATTTTTCTAACGAATTTCTTTTTACAAAATTATCAACTTGCGCAAATTCTTTATCGGTTAACCCTGAATAGGCTTTTGTGAAGCCCACCAACTTATCCCCATCCTTCACGGCAAATGTGTAATCAGTATACAGGTTACTTCTTCGACCGTGCCCTTTTTGCGCATAGATCATAACCGCATCGATCACGAGTGGGTCAATTTTCCATTTCCACCAATCTCCCCTTTTTCGTCCAACCTGGTAAATGGAATCTTTTCTTTTTAGCATAATTCCTTCGCTACCTAAATTTCTCGACTGTTGGCGAATGCCGGTCAATTCGGCCCAGGTCGAAAATGAAATGACGGGCGATAATAATAGTGCGGGATGATTGATCTCCTTTACAATCTTTTCGAGCAAAGTTCTTCTTTCAATCAAAAATGTTTCCCTCATATCATTCCCTTCATATTCTAACAGGTCGTAAGCAAAGAATGTGATCGGTGCTTCTGTCAGTTGCTTCTTTGTCACATTCTTTCTCCCGATCCTTGTTTGCAACAGTGCAAACGGGAGCGGGGGTCCTTCCACGTTTCCCCCTGATGCCGACACGAATGGGCTTCTATACGGAATAATTTCTCCGTCGAGAACAACTCCATTTGGCAAATGATTTTTTAATACATGGAACTCGGGAAATTTTTCTGTCATTAGGTCTTCGCCCCTGCTCCAGACAAATAATTGATGATTGCGCTTGATGATCTGTCCGCGGATGCCATCCCATTTCCACTCTGCCTGCCATTCTTTTGGTTCACCCAGTGTGTTGACTTCATCCTCGATCGCGTAAGCTAAATAAAAAGGATAGGGTTTCGAATAGTCAGTAGTTACCACGTGTTCGCTAAGTAAGTCTGAGAAGCTTGTGGTTACAGGATCCCAATTGCCACTGATACGGTGGGCAATTACGGAAGACTCGAGTTTGCTGGTCTTCGCCAATGCATTTACCATTGTGTTTTGTGATACACCAATGCGAAAATTACCAGTGATTAATTTATTAAAAACAAAACGTTCCGCCTGCGTCATCGTTTGCCACGATCGTAAAATAAACTCTTTGCGAACCGACTCATCTTGTTTCTCGATACTGATCAAGGTTTCTAAATAGTAATGTAAAGGATGAGAAGCATCCGCATTTGTCGATTCGGGAAGGAGAAGAGCAATCGTTTCAGCAAGATCACCTACGGCATGATAACATTCTTCAAATAACCAGTCTGGTAATTTTGCTAACTCATTGCACCACGTCCATAGTTGAGTCGAGTTGACCGCTCGTTTGGGTCTTCTTCCGCTGAAAATGGCAATCACCCAAACCTTGTCTTTATCATGGGCAGTAGAAAAGTATCCTGATAAGGCATCAATCTTTTCATTGGTCTTTGTTGATGCCCCCAATTTTATTACTAAGTCAGCGAATTGCTTCATGCTTTATTATAATAATTGACTCCTAATCAGTATATGGCCGGGAAGACGGTAAGACGCTGAGACATATTAAATCCGTTTAACTCCATTTCCGCGCTCCCGGCGAAAAAATATTATTTAGTGCACTAGTGATCCGCTGCAATAATTAGTAATAAATAATTCAATAATCAGGTTTTATCTTCTTCCTCTGCAATAGCAGCACTATTTTCCTCCTCTTCATTCCCATATTCCGTTTTTACTTCAGCTGCTTCAATTCCTGTTTCGTTTAAATAGCGACTGAATATAGCCTGGTAGCCATGTGTGACAAAGACTTTCTGAGCACTTGTTTCTTTTACAGCCTTAAGTAACCCTTTCCAATCCGCATGATCACTGAGGGCGAAACCGGCGTCGGCGTTTCTTCTTCTTACCGTACCTCTTACCTGCATCCAGCCACTGCAAATACCCACTGCATAAGGAAAGAAACGCTTCATCCACGGTGATCCTTCAGCACCCGGCGGAGCAATGATGATATTGTTGATGTATGATCCTTTTGCAGTATTATATTCGATGCGTTTGACATCCGGCAGTTGAATTCCGCTTCTTGTCAAAGTTTCATGAGCATTCCAAATAGCACCGTGTACATAAATGGGTAAGTTCAGTTTGGGTAAGCATTGCAACAAACGCTGTGCTTTACCTAAGCTATATGCTATAAACACTGACGTTTTTCCCAACTCCCTGTTCCTGCACACCCAATCTTCAATATTCTGAAAAATCTCCTGCTGGGGTTTCCAGTTATAAATTGGCAAACCAAATGTTGATTCAGTAATAAATGTGTTGCATTTTAGGGGCTCAAACTTTCCACTCAATCCATCGTCTTCAATTTTATAATCACCACTCACAACCCAAACCTCACCTTTATATTCAACCCTTATTTGTGAAGAACCGATCATGTGCCCCGCCGGATGCAATGAAACCTGCACGCCATTCATAAAAACCGTTTCTTCCCATTCCACAGTTTGATAATCATTTTGTCCAAGCCTCATTTGAAGAAGAGGTTTGCATTGCGTATGACATAAATAATATTTTGAGCCCCACCGCGCATGGTCGCTGTGTGCATGAGTAATGACAGCTTTGTCAACCGCCTTCCAGGGATCGATATAAAAACCCCCGGCTTTGCAACAAAGACCTCTGTCTGTGAATTCGATTAGAGCCATGATAAATGAGCCGCAAGCTACAAGCCATAAGCTTTAAGGTGCGAGTAGTAAATTTAGTTTTATTGTTGCAAAGCTTATGCCCCGATGAGGGTTTCACGCAAGGCGCCAGAATCGTAAAGAAAACAGGAGCAGAGCAGACACTGAACGATGACGACGATAAATGTCTGGATGCCGACCGTGAGCGTCGGCATGCGACGCACGAAAGATGATGCGACATACGAAAGCTGGTTACATAACCAAAAACCAGCAACAAGCCTTTAGTTCACTCCCTTAATAATTCCATCCTGCCACTTCACGAAAAATAATTTTTTGTTCTCGAAGTAGTCAAGCGTGGTTGTTTGTTTGTTGATAACGGGTTGTATGTCGAGTTCGCGAAACAAATTAAATTCTTTGCGACTCAGATTGGATGCTATATCTTTTCCATACTCAAGCAATAGTTTGGAAAAACGCCATGTGGCCTCATAGCCGCGCATGACCATGTCACTTGGCCGGGCGTACATCTTTGTGTTAAAATAATCCGTGATGCCCTGGCTTACTTTGTCCATTCTTGAATTGTAAAATGGAGTGCTGTATACAATTTCGAGCCCTTTGTATTGCGGTGAGGTGAAATCTTTTGTCAAATTATCGAACGTAGGCATACCGACCAGAGTAAGAGGATAAGACTTGCCTATCGAAGCCAGTTGCTGACTTAACCGTCTTCCAAAATTTTCATCGAGACTTCCGGCAATGCAGACAGTATGTTTGTTACTATCAAGTTTAGCAGTCAATTGATCAACGGTAAAACTGTCGACAAGGTCAACGTATTTTATTTTCAGAGGAACAGAGACGGTATTTTTTCCTGCGTCATCAAATAATGACTTCACCATGTCTTCCATTTGCCCCTTTTTACGAAACATAATAATGGGCGCGAGTGCATAATTTTTTTGGAGGTACTTGTATAAAAGACCTATATGTGTTTGCAATGTAGAATTCAGCATTACGAAATAAGGATTGTCGGTAATGCCCGCGTCATTCGGAAGGTTAATGTTGACATATGGAATTTTTTTTGACTTTGCTGCGTTGGCGATATTCCAGCTTTCCTGTGGATTAGCGTAAGCAAGGATCAATTCTATGCTTGAATCTAATTTGTTTAACTGTTGCGCCAGCGGCTCCTTTCCCGAACGGGTATCATAAATAAATACCTCTAATGGCGTTCCCTCTTTTGCCAGAGAGTCTAACGCCAATTGAACGCCTTCATAAAATTCGAGACCCGGGTTGATGAATTTTGGGAATTGTTTCTCGTAACGATAGTTGTTAAGGTCATCAAAAGCAGAATCAAGATACAGCGGGCTGAAGATGGCGATCTTATATCTTACATTTTGCGCAAAAGATCTTTGAAATTGAAGGAAGCCAAAAAGACAAAAGAGAAATAAAGTAAAGTATCTTTTTTTCATGTCAATTTATTAATCCTTAAATCGTCCCTGTTTGCTGGTCTCCGGCGGCCAGAGCCTTTAGTGACGGCACGCAGGCAGGGTTCTTCCTACTCCCACTCTATTGTTGCCGGCGGTTTGCTGCTTATATCGTAAACCACACGGTTAATACCTTTTACATTGTTTATGATCTCGCTTGAAACATCTGCTAAAAAATCATAAGGCAAATGCGCCCAGTCGGCAGTCATCCCGTCCACGCTCGTGACAGCCCTCAATGCAACCGTAAATTCATACGTCCTCTCGTCACCCATTACGCCCACGCTTTTTACCGGTAACAGGATGGCTCCAGCCTGCCATACCGTTGCATACAAATGATGTTCTTTTAAAGCTTTCGTATAAACATGATCGGCCTCCTGCAGCAACTTCACCTTTTCTTCCGTTACCTCCCCCAAAATCCTTATCGCCAGGCCCGGGCCGGGAAAGGGGTGACGACCGATCATCTCCTCAGGTATTCCTAATTCGATTCCCACTTTTCGTACTTCATCTTTGAATAAAAAACGTAATGGCTCGACCAGGTCTAAATGCATTTTCTCCGGTAGTCCTCCAACATTATGGTGCGATTTTATTGTTTGTGATGGGCCGTGTACCGATACACTTTCAATGACATCTGGATAAATTGTCCCCTGCCCGAGCAGTTCAATGCCTTCGACTTCTTTAGCTTCTTCCTGGAATATCTCAATAAACAATCTGCCGATCGTTTTTCGCTTTGCCTCGGGATCCGTTTTACCCGCGAGCTCATCATAAAATCGTTTCCTGGCATCGATGCCTTTTACATTCAGCCCAAGTTTTTTATATGTTGTCAACACTGTCTCAAATTCATCTTTACGCAACACGCCATTGTCGACAAAGATCCCGTAAAGATGATCACCGATCGCGCGACTGATCAGTGTTGCCGCTACCGTGGAATCTACACCTCCACTCAGTGCCATTACCACTTTGCGCTCCCTGATCTTTTCTTTCAGCTGTGCAACCGTATCCGAAATAAAATGAGCTGGTGTCCAATCCTGCTTACATCCGCAAACAGTCACCAAAAAATTATGGAGGATCTTTTTACCCTCGATGGAATGATATACTTCAGGGTGAAATTGCAGGCCGTAAAGGGGAAAGTCATGAGTCGTGAGCGGTGAGTGGTGAGTGGTGAGTGGTGAGTTAGTAGCTCCGTTTTTCCTGAATGCCGCGATTGGAATGCTTTCAGTTGTCGCTAATAGTTCAAATCCTTTCGGCAATTCTAAAATTGTATCGGCATGACTCATCCACACCTGGCTCTTTTCAATCACGTCTTTCAACAATACATCATTCTTTTGTTTGTGAAGCAATGCTCGTCCATATTCTCGTTTCTTGCTCTTCTCCACTCGTCCTCCAAAACGCTTTGCAGTCAGCTGTGCGCCGTAACAAACTCCTAATACCGGTACTTGTTTGATAAATGCCTGGATATTCACATCGGGGGCCTGGTCGTCATTTACAGAAAACGGAGAGCCAGACAGGATAATTCCTTTCAGACCGGGTTCGAACTCAAAACTCTTCTGGTAAGGGATAATTTCACAGTACACGTTGGCTTCTCTTACGGCGCGGGCGATTAACTGGGTATATTGGGAGCCAAAATCAAGGATTAAGATTTTTTCCGTCATGGTCGCGAAGGTATGAAAAACTGTTGCTGGTTGCTGGTCACTGGTTGCCGGTTGTTAGGAACAATTTGAAATTTTGTCCGACGGACTCCTTTGGAGGGATTTGTCTTTTGGAATTTTCTTGGTGTATTTTGCACCCGGCATGAAGTATTATGTCATAGCTGGCGAAGCATCCGGTGACTTACACGGAAGTAATCTCATCAGGGAATTAAAAAAACTTGATGATAACGCAGACATCCGCTGCTGGGGTGGAGATCTTATGCAACAGGCCGGCGCTCACCTTGTAAAGCATTATCGCGATCTCGCTTTTATGGGTTTCGCTGAAGTTGTCGCAAACCTCGCAACCATACTTCGCAATCTGAAATTTTGCAAAGAAGATATTCTTCAATTCAAACCCGATGCGTTGATCCTGATCGATTATCCCGGCTTCAACCTCCGGATTGCCAAATGGGCGAAGCAACAGGGATTAAGAGTCATCTATTACATCTCGCCACAAGTATGGGCCTGGAAGGAGAATCGTGTGAAAGCAATGAAGAAGAATATCGATAAAATGATCGTCATTATTCCTTTTGAAGAAAGCTATTTTAAAAATAAGTGGAATTGGCTCGTGGAATATGTGGGACATCCTCTCGTGGCTGTCATTGAGGATCAAAAATCAAAAATCGAAAATCAAAAACTGTCAGATAAGCCGATTGTTGCATTACTTCCTGGTAGTCGCAAACAGGAGATTGCGAAAAAGCTCCCGATCATGCTTGAGGCAAGCAAATTTTTTCCCCATCATCAATTCATTGTTGCGGAGGCACCTTCCGTGGAGGACGAGTTCTATAAAAATTTTACAAAGCCCTATTCAAATGTGAGTGCTGTAAAAAATCAAACATACAATTTACTGTCACAGGCGAAGGCAGCGGCGGTGACCTCGGGAACAGCTACACTCGAAACGGCATTATTCGGCGTACCTGAAGTTGTTTGTTATAAGGGCTCGGCTATCTCTTACCAAATTGCAAAAAGAGTAATCAAAGTAAAATATATTTCCCTGGTAAACCTGATAATGGATCGACTTGTTGTGAAAGAGTTGATTCAGGACGATC
>DASYSW010000415.1:0-11743 GCA_036002905.1 Chitinophagaceae bacterium | reverse complement strand
GTTGGGAATTTTTGGTTTATACAAGTTATTCTAAAAATTAAGATCACCAGCAGGCAAATGATGAAAGGAAGTTGGGCTACATGAACAGTTAATGGAAAATATTATCTTTCCAACGGGATACCCCGGTATAAACTTCAAACCCCAAACTAAAACCACATGGCATTAAGCAGGATCTGGTCGGCTTTTATAATTATTGCCATTCTCGTAGCGGCCATAAGAATGATTGCAGGAGATGAGAAAATATTTACAAGAATGGTGGTTGGCAAATCTTCTGATAAATATGATAGCGTTTATTATTATGCAATCGGATCACCCGTCAATCAGCGACTTTCTTCCAGGTATGGGGACTTTCTAAAGGAATATGGGTATTACAGAACTGATTCTGCAGACGCCGCGTCCGTATTATTAACAGATAATCTTACGAGCGATTCTGTCAACGTTATCAAAGCTGCGAATCCGCGGGTGAAAGTGTATACTTACGTTTCTGTTCAGAAAAAGTTCGTAAGAAATGTTGATGGTATCATTGAAACGGCAAAAAATGCAGTGATCGACATAATCATTCCATTGATTGGTATCCTTGCATTATTCATGGGCTTTCTTAATATCGCGGAAAAAGCAGGTGGCGTAAGGTTATTGTCGCGGATTATCTGGCCTTTTTTTTCAAAGATATTTCCTGATATTCCAAAGGACCATCCGGCAACAGGCCACATTATGATGAATTTCTCTGCTAATTTGTTGAACCTTGACAATGCCGCAACGCCCTTTGGATTAAAGGCCATGCAGAGCCTCCAGGAATTGAACCCAAATAAAAACGTTGCTTCCAATTCACAGATCATGTTCCTGGCGCTACATGCATCGGGCCTTACTTTAATTCCTGTTACGATCATCGCATACAGGTCAAGTCTGGGAGCGCAAAATCCAACCGATATTTTTATTCCGTGCATGATCGCCACTTTCGCGGCTACGATCGCTGCCATGTTCATTGTGTCAATCAGGCAAAAGATAAATATTTTCCAACCCGTGATTTTGATGTGGATCGGCGGTATATCTGCACTCATTGCGTTGCTTGTTTTATACATCAGCCATCTTAATTCAACATCTGCACAATCCTTTTCAGGGATTTTAAGCAACGGGATCATTCTTTTTATATTCCTGTGCATTGTAGCCGGTGGTATCTATAAAAAGATCGATGTGTTTGATGCATTTGTAGATGGTGCAAAGGAAGGTTTTAATACTGCGGTCAGGATCATTCCTTACATCGTGGGGATGCTCGTTGCCATTAGCATGCTGCGAACAAGCGGAACATTCGACGTAATTATTAATGCAATAAAGGAACTGTTTGCCGCAGCGGGAACGGATACACGTTTTGTCGATGGTTTACCGACTGCATTTATAAAACCGCTTAGTGGAAGTGGTGCACGAGGCATGATGCTGGATACAATGAAAACATTTGGCCCTGATTCTTTTGCCGGTCGTCTTTCCTCTATTCTCCAGGGTACTTCTGATACGACTTTTTATGTAGTGGCAGTATATTTCGGTTCGGTGGGAATTAAAAATACGCGTTACTCAATAGGCGCCATGCTTCTTGCCGACCTTGTTGGTATCTGTACGTCGATTTTTCTAGCTTATTTATTTTTTGGATAATAAAAAAGACTGCGCGAGTTGCAGTCTTCAATAAGGAAACCGTCCGTTAATATTTTATTTTGGGAAGGTGAACCGTGCCGAAAATCCGATAGCGGCTGGTTCAAAGTTTATATCGGAGATAAGGTTTAATTCCGGTTTCCAGTCAAGTGAAATGTTAATAGGCACGCTTGCAAATTTGTAATCAAGGCCAACCACTCCGTGGCCTCCAAAATAATTTGTATTAACATTTCTTTGTTTGTTAGGATCATATTCTTTACCAAAGCCAAGGTAGGCGCCAGCGCCATAGAACCATCTTAGGCCGGGGGTGCTGAGCGGTTTATATACTTCAAGCAGGGCCCCGAGCGATAAAGGATCGCTAAATGAGAAAAAACCTTCGATCGCTGTTTTGTCATTCAGAAAGTGTTTTAACGTGATCGCGTTGGCAACGATGGGAGCATTGTTGCTTAACCGGATACCGATAGCAGTTTTATAATCGGTGCCTATTGCAGAGGTATTGGCCACTTCCTGTGCAGAAAGTGAATTGATAAGTCCGAGGCACATAAAACAAAAAACGGCGAGGAATATTTTTTTCATTGTATTATGTTTTCTCCGTTTTTAACGAAAATGGTGCCATCAAATTTTAAACAAAATGTAAAAGAAAATGTAAATCTGGCAATTGAGAAAGAGTGACAGATGACAATGGAGGGATGGCGATAGATTGCAGAAAGAAAGTTAATTTTTCTTAACGCTATTCGTAGAGTTCATATTTTGTTTTGGGTCTTCGACTGTCGAGCCACTTAAAATTTTGAAGTCTTAATTCTTCCGGTGTCTTTGCACGCATCGGCCACAGCGTTCCTTTTACCGCGCTCCTGAAAACTACTCTCTGCAAGACTTTCCCACCCGCAGAATCTGTTGCAAAGTAGATATCCATTATGTCGGAGCTCGATTGATTAACACCGGTAAAGGAGCTGTCTTCATTTTGGATATAGTAGATACACTCGGCAAATCCCCGGGCACGAACCGAATCAATGGAACCGTCGGTGAGGTATCCATCCATTCTTGAAGATTTTATCTGGTTAAAAAAATCCCCTTGTACTTTACTGACCAATAAGCTGTTTTCGAAAACTTTCAACCGGTCCGCTTTTTTATTTTTTGTGAAAAGCAAAATGGTGTCTCCTGTGACCTGGTTTTCTTTCGACCATACGACCGGGTCTTTATACAGGCGGAATACCGAGTCTTTAAGGGAATAAAACATACTATCGCCCACTGCCTGCACAGAATCAGAAAAGATCCTTACATGGTAGAAGCCCTGAACATAGCGATCAGTACTGTCCGCCTTAGAATCCGGGGATTTTTGAGTTTTGATTTTTGATTTTCGAGTCTCAGCTTTCGTATTTTCAACGGTTATTTTTCGGATTGAATCAGTAACATTCCTCCGGCTAGAGTCAGTAACATCGTTTTGGACGGAGTCGATGACTTCCTTTTGAAGGGAGTCTGCAGCATTCAGCATTTTTACTGAATCGGCCGCTTTATACAAATCAGATAACCGGGCGGAAAATAATGTGTCTGCAGTGATAAAGACAGAATCCTGGTCCTGCTTTATGATCATTAATGGTTTGTTAAAAGCAAGGATGGATTCATTACTGCTATTTCTGTATATTTTTCCCGCGATGATAACGGTTTGCTGTGCACTATCTGTAACAACAGCATTTCCCTCGGCGATTGATATGCCTGTGCTGTCATCAAATCTCACCGTTTCCGCAATGATTTTTGTACTTCCATCCTGTATGACCGGCCTCGAACCAAATTCGGCCCTCTTATTTTTTGTATCGTAATAGCCTTCTTTTGTTTTTATGGTTCTGTCACTGCTGTCTTTAATAAATGTTTCAGCGATAAACCTGGCCACTTCTGATTCAGTGTTGTACAAAAGTGAGTCTGACTTTAGGGTATAAGATGGATCATTCAGTTCAACATTTTTTTTGAAATAGATATCTTTGAGATCAGTATAATAATATCCTTCGGTACTTGTAAGGATGGATTTCTTATTGTTGACCATTCTTCCGCCATTGGTATAGATGCCCAGCTTGGTTTCTACATCGTACTCGAGGTTGTTCGTTGTTAACGTGGCTTTCCCATCTGTGAGACGTACATTTTTTTGCATGTAAGCGATGCGCTTGTCAGTGAGATAGCGGAGATAATCAGAATAGGCATCGGCAGTGTCCGCATCATTGATATGAACGCTGCCGAACGCTTCGAGAATATGGATCCTGTTATTGATAACGCAACTGTCGCAGTAAAAAAGAGTGCTGCCCTGTCTCAATCTAACGTTTCCTACAAGCAATTGTAATTCGGTGGTATCGTTGGTCTTTAAAAACTCGAGTTTTTTTGCAGCCAGTATCTCTACTTTTTTTGTGGTATCGGAGGGAACAGGTTCCTGCGCCCAGGCTCCCTGAATACCGAAAAAAAAGAAATAAAGGAAGAGAAAATAGAGCGGTTTTAAGGTCATTATTTGTTACTGCTTAGAGTATCCTTTTTGCCGGGCGAAGTTAAATAATCACCTTTGTCTTTTTTCCCAAAAACGGAGATATTAACGTAGCGTTTGGGGTGAACTTTAATATCATCCACCAATATTTCAAGACCTAACGCTGTATTGCGGAGGTTGTCATACAGTTTCCTGTCATTCATTAATAAACCCAGGGTGCCATCGTTATGATTGATCTTGTATAAAATTGCGCTCAATTGATTTACGCTTGCCTGCACAGAATCCATGGTTTGTTTGAAATTAAGAGCCGCCAACTGCTGGGTAGTGGAATTTACATTGTGCAGAATACTATTGATCGTATCATTATTTGTTTTCAAATTGCCTGTCACTTCATTTAGGTTGCCTATCGTTTTGGCAAGTAAACCTGTCTCAGTGTTCAATAGTTTTTGGAGGTTCGCAGATGACACAAGTAAGTTAGCGATAATGCCCTGGATATTGTTCTTCGTGGAAGGATCAAATAGCCGGTTGACGGATCCCAACACCACGGTTAAAGAATCAATTGCTGTACGCGCCTTTGAAAGAGTTGGGTTCACTTGTGAAGTAATATCGCTTAATATCCCGGGAGTCTTTTTTACATCTAAGGTGTCTCTATTTCTTAAAAACTGTCTTGAATCTCCCATATCAATATTTATGTAAGGAGACCCGACAAAGGGAGCCACAATGGATGCGGACGAGTTTTTGGGAATATTGATATCTCGCGTCCAGTTGATCGTGATCACAATACCATCCAGGTCCTTGTTTGTTGCATTAATGTCATACACTGTTCCAACCTGTAAGCCTCTTATCTTTACAGCATTGGATTTGTCGAGAGCGCCGATATCAGAAAAGACGGCGTAGAGTCTTTTATTTTTAGAAAAAACATTATTTCCCTTCAAAAAATTGAAGCCAAGAATTAAAAAGGTAAGAGCAGCTATCGTTAAAACTCCGACTTTGGTTTCATTACTGATCTTCATGTAATATCATTTTTCAGGCAAAACTGCCGCCAAATTAATTAATTATTTCGAGAAGGTGCAATGTTGTGGGCGGTGAGTGTTGAGTGGTGAATCGTAAGTTCAGAGTGTGGAGTTCAGCGTTGACTCCCGACGTTAACTGTGAACTCCTGGCTGCTAAAAGGCTTTCTTATCGTCGGTCGTCAACTGGCGCGATTCCAATCTTTGTTTGTAATCTTTTAAAGCGTTGACAATATTGGATACAATTGCGTCTTGTCCTTTATCGCCATTAATATAGTTCTCTTCTTCTTTATTTGTAATAAATCCGATCTCTACAAGTACACTTGGCATTCCCGTTGCCTGAAGTACCCAGATGCCCTTGTCATTTCTTTGTTTTACTCCACCGCGATAGGTTCTGCCCTGGATCTGAAAGCCACTTTCGATCAGGGAAGCAAATGTGAGGCTTTTGCGAAAGTAATTTTGTGCATAGATCAACATCCTTGCCCTTTCTGCGGGATCGGATGGATCCGGCAAAGTAAGGTTGGAAGTGGAATCAATTTCACCGTAATCATCATTTTTCGAAACAGAATTTACTTTGTCATCGCTTTTATTCAAAGCCCAGATATAAGTTTCTGTTCCTTCCGCCGGGTTGGGAGTGTACCAATACCGGTATATCGGGACTTTTTTTGTTATCTTTTTTTTCTTCTTTTTTGTTGTAACGGTTCTATACCCGGTTACCTGGCTATGCCTGATAGGCGGAGCTGCATTGCAATGGATAGCGATAAAAAGATCACCGCCTGATGAATTGGCAAGGTCGGCGCGATATCTCAGTGCATCAGTTTTATTTGGTTTATTTCCGGGTAAAACATCGGTGGTCCTGGTAAAGATCACCTTCGTATCCGGAAAGGATTCCTCAATGGCTTTGCCGAGCTTTAAAGAAACAGTGAGACTTACATCGGCTTCTGTAGAATAAGCTCCCTTGGCACCCTGGTCCAGGCCACCGTGACCCGCGTCGATTATAATCGTTCTCAGGACTTTTTTTGTTGTCTGGCTAAAACCTGTTTGGAGAAAGAAAGTTAAAAGGAAAAAAAGCAGGACTGGCGAAATCTTTTTTATCATTGGATGGGATTAGGATGGAAATTTTTCTAAAAATAAATTAAAAACTACTATTTTCTTTTTTTTCTATCATCTCAAGGAATGCTTTTGAATCCTTAACGGTATTGCCATCACTATTATTACTTTGAGTGCTGCTATTTAATGGCTGTTGCTGCTTTTCGAGCCAGTCAATGTAATTTTTTACGGCTTCTGTAACGCATTTTGATATTTCCTGCTGTCCATCTTTGCTATTCAGGTAATCTTCCTCTTCACGGTTGGTAATAAAGCCGGTTTCAACGAGCACACTAGGCATCGCCGTGGCCTGTAACACCCAGATGCCAACCTGTCGCTGCTGTTGTCCACTGCTCGTTCGACCCGCCTTTGTAAATTCATCTTCAACAAAACCTGCGAGGGTAGCGCTGCGCTTAAAAAATTGCTTTGTTTTTAAAAGGGCCAGTGCAATAAATTCCGGCGAATTGGGATCGACATCGCCATAGTTTTCTTTGTAATCTTCTTCGACTAACATGGGTGCGTTTTCACGAACCGCGACTTCTTTGTCCTCGTTTTTGTGAGCCCCCCAGATATATGTTTCTGTGCCCTTCCTGGGATTTGGTGTTGTCCAATAACGGTATTCAGGAACTCTTTTTGTTACTTTTTTTCTCTTCTTTCCCTTTCCAATATATGTCGTTACCGTTTTTGTTCCGATGCGCTCGCTGTGCCTGATCGGGGGCATCGCATTGCAATGGATCGAAATAAAAAGATCGCCATGATTCTCGTTCGCGATCTCTGCTCTTCGATGCAGAGGAACAATATTTTCATCAGTTCTCGTTTCAATAATTTTAACATTCGGTAATGCTTCCTGCAGCTGCGATACTAATTCCTTGGATATTGCAAGGCATATATCATCTTCGTAAGAATAGGTCCCTTTTGCACCATTATGTCCACCATCCGGCATCAGCCCGTGACCGGCATCCACGACGATCGTTTTCAAAACTTTTTGGTTGTTCTCTTTTTTAGGAATAAAAGAAAACAAGCCAGCAGTTATTGAAACAAAAAAACTTACCAGGATGGCTCTTTTCATCATGCCGGCAAATTATTTATTAGTTCTGAAACATTCTCCGAAAGGAGAGTTTTTGTTTGAATCTTCACAAATTGTTTAGAGTTATCAAAATAGCTTCTACATATTAAAAGGCTATTTTTGTTTACCCCGTATGAAGGAACTGCTCAAATTTAGATCAATTTATTGTTCAGCCGGGATACTGACTGCCACGATTGTCTTGATAATTTGTACACTAACGTGCAAAACTACTGCAGCTCATGTACCACCGAATTATTTTTACAGCATTTTAACATGCCGGCAGGATACCGTAAAGCCTCTTTTAAGAAACGATACGATCCCAAATAAAAGGGATACCATCCCAAATAAAAATGATACTATTCCCGGTAAACAAGACAGTTTAATTGATTCAACAGGAAAGGCTCTTCTGGATACGACGAATCCTCAGAAAATAGACACATTCGCATTTAAAGTTTCAAAAGACTCGCTGGATGCACCCGTGAACTATGAAGCGGAAGATTCTGCTGTTGTCATGATCAATCAAAAAAAGATATTGCTGTACGGGAAGACAAAAACAAATTACAAAGACATTGAACTCACGGCGCCTAAGGTGGTACTGGACCAGGAAACGCAAATCTTAACTGCGTACAACAGTCTTGATAGTTTAGGGGACATCGTACAAAGAGCAAATTTTAAGCAAGGCGAAAGTGCTTTTCAAAGTGATACCATACGATTTAATTTTAAGACACAAAAAGGGCTAACAAAAAACACGTTCACGCAAAGCGGTGAAATGTTTATACAGAGTGACAATGCAAAAAAGGTTAGCCCTACAACGATGTACGCCAAACACGGAGTGATGACAACCTGTGACTATGATGATCCCCATTTTGGGTTCAGGTATAACAAAATAAAGATCGTCAACAAAAAGCTCGCAGTTTCGGGACCAATTCATCCCGAATTTGAAGGTGTACCTGTCCCAATTTATCTTCCCTTCGGGATATTTCCATTGAGTACCGGGCGACATTCCGGCTTATTGAGCCCTTCCCTTGAAACGAATGAGCAATATGGATTGGGTCTTATCAATGGTGGTTATTATAAAGTGATCAATCAATTTTGGGATGTTACCCTGCGCACAAAAATTTATTCTTATGGGGGATGGGCAGCGGCCCTTTCTCCAACATATCGCAAAAGATACAAATACAGAGGTGGGCTAAATCTTAGTGTTCAGTCCACGAAAATCAATTTCAAGGGTGATCCTGATTACACAAAAAACATGAGTTATTTCATTACATGGAATCATTCTGTCGATAGCAGGGCAAGGCCGGGAACAAATTTCAGTGCCAGTGTAAACGCAGGTTCAACAAAATACAATCAATACGTATCCAACAATCCACAACTCAATTTCCAAAACCAGTTGACTTCGTCAATTACCTATTCAAAACAGTGGATCGGAACGCCGTTCAATCTTACGATGAGTGCAAATCATAGTCAAAACAACAATCTGCATTTCATAAATATAAATTTACCGGATGTAGGTTTCACCATGAACACAATATATCCGCTACAGAAAAAAGAAGTGATAGGCACTCCGAAATGGTATGAAAAACTTGGCATCGGGTATAATGGATCATTCAATAATTCCTTTAGTTTTTATGATACGGTGAAGTATGGCCAGAATGGTGTAAAACCGCTGTTCGAATACTTAAAAGACACAGCCCAGTGGACGGCACACCACAGTATCCCGATCTCATTGTCTTTGCCGCCGGTCCTTGGGGGTGCTCTCCTGATCTCACCTGGTGTTTCATACAGTCAGAACTGGTTACAGCGTCTCACTATTTTAAACTGGGATACGGCAGCAAACAAGGTTGACACCAGTTTCCGAAAAGGATTGTTTATTGAACAACAGGCCGGATTTTCTTTGGGTTTTAATACTGCTGTTTTTGGAACGTACCAATTCAGGAATTCAAAGATCATTGCTATCCGGCATGTAATGCGGCCATCATTCAGCCTGAATTACTCGCCTGATCTGAATAAGCAATATTTGCAAACCGTGCAGGCTGATTCGGCAGGGACCAAGATTTTAACTTACAACCAAGTCGGAGGAGGAATTGTTTCTTACAGTGGCGGCAGATCCTTTGGTGGCATGAGTTTCCAGCTGGATAATAATCTTGAAATGAAAGTAAAATCTGCGAAGGATACGACCAATGGCGGCGTTAAAAAAGTCAAGCTCATAGACGGCTTTGGGTTTTCAACGGGCTATAATTTTTTAGCGGATTCGTTTCAACTAAGCAATCCCGTATTTTATTTACGCAGTTCGCTTTTTGAAAAAATAAGTATCACAGCAAACGCAACTCTTAATCCTTATGACTATGATAGCAGGGGATTTCCTGTGAACAATTTATTTTCCCGCAACGGAAAATTTTATTGGGGAAGAATTTCAAACGCCAACCTTGCGATTTCAACCAATTTTAAAAGCAAGGCAAAGGACGCCAAAAAAGAAGAAGAACGCAAGATGCAGATGAATGAAATTTTGACCGATCCAAATCTTACCGATCAACAGGCCCTTATGGATTACATGCAGCAAAACCCAGGGGAGTTTGTTGATTTTAATATTCCATGGACGGTCAGCCTTAGCTTTAGCCTTTATTATAGTCAACAATTCAAGACCGATTACAGCGGTTTTGAGAAAAAATTCAATTCTAATATCAGCATCAATGGCAGCTTTAGCTTGTCACCAAAGTGGATGTTCACCGCCAATGGATATTATGATCTTTCTACGAACAAGATCCAGATGTTCCAGATGAATATTTCAAGAGACATGCATTGCTGGCAAATGAGTATTGGCGTTACTCCTGTAGGTCTGTACCGGTATTTTAATATCAACATTAGTCCCAAGTCTTCCATTTTGCAGGATCTCAGGGTAAATCGTACCAGGACATTTACAAACTTTTGATCACTTGAAGATTGTGATCATGATTTATAATTTTTCAAATAATAGTCCTTCATCAGGTTGAATACGTGGTCTCTTAATTTTTCGACGGAGGGAAAATCCTTTGGTGAAACCGGCTTCAGATAATGCAATTCAACTTTTGCCGGCCAGAAAAAGAAAGTCTTTTGTGGCAAAATCTTTTTGGTGTTAAAAATCAGGGCGGGCAAAATTGATTTCGCCGAATCAAATGAAAGCCGGAATGCGCCGTCGTGAAATCGCTGCAACGGCTGGCTGGTTTTATTTCTTGTCCCCTCAGGGTAAATACACATATGAAGACCCATATCGAGCACTTCCTTCATTTTCAGATAACTCAGTTTGCGGCTTTGCTCATTTTTTCTGTCAACAAGCACGCTTCCTCTTGTATATAAAAGACCAAATATGGGGATTCTTGCCAGCTCGACTTTTGCAATGGTTTTATTTGCTCCCGGCATGTATGGCACTGAAACGGGAACGTCTATCAGGGCATTATGATTGTATACAACTATATAGTTTTCGCCAGGCGAAAAATTTTCTCTTCCCCTTACACGTAAACGTATACCGCTAAAGAAAAAGAAAACACTCATCCAGATCCTGTATATTCCATGCATGATGTAAGAACGCTTCGGTTCTTTCCACAAGCCAATTATCCAAATTGGAATAAAGGCGATCAACATACTGGAAATGAAAACGAGTGCGGCCCAAAATGCCAGAACTCTTCCAACGATGTTCCTAAGCAAACTCATAACCTTCGATCCCTTTAAAAATTGTTTTTTTCAACTGAAGCCATTCATTTTTTATGATCCCGAAATAGATCGAGTCACGACGACGGTTGTTCCACATGGTCATGTGACTGCGAAGTACACCTTCTTCTGTTCCTCCAACTTTTCTTAATCCTTGCTTCGCTCTTTCATTTAGGGCATCTGTCTTAAACTCCACGCGTTCAAAATTCAATTCGTCAAATGCATATCGAAGCATGGAATATTTTGCATGAAAATTGACCCCGGTGCTTCTGAATTTTTTTCCAAGCCAGCTCCAGCCAATTTCTAAGCGGAGGTCATGATAAGAGATATTGCCCATGCTGCTGCTGCCCGCAACCCGGTTTGTAGTTTTATCGATGATGGTGAATGGTCTTCTTGTGCCGGCTGCTTTGTCAGCAAATGCAGCTGCCATCCATCTTTGCAAATGGTCTTTGTTCGAAAGGTTAAGAGTGAAATATTCCCACATGCCTTCATCTTGTGCAAGCTCAAGAAATGCATCAAAATCTTTTTCTTCAATGGGCCTTAGTAGAACTTTATCCGTTTGCAGTACCAGGCTCGTTTCAATGGTTTTCATTTTAATAGTTTTATAATGCCCAATCGATCGGATCGATGCCGTTCTTTACCAAATATTCATTTGTTTTCGAAAAATGTCTGCATCCTAAGAACCCAGTTACTGAAAGGGGAGAAGGATGAGCTGCCTTTAAGATCAAATGCTTGCTTTCATTGATCAGTACTTTTTTCTCCTGTGCAAATTTGCCCCATAGTAAAAAG
>DASYSW010000414.1:0-6697 GCA_036002905.1 Chitinophagaceae bacterium | reverse complement strand
TTTGTCATGATATATAGTTCACCCTTTGCATCTCTCCCGAAATGAAGGTCCACTCTGTCATTTCCGCAAAGTTGTTTAAGCGCCTTAACTTCTCCATGTAGAGAAGCTCTCCACTCTCTTATTGTTGCGAATCTTCCCTGTTTTATATCAGCCATGTCAATATAAAATAATCTCCCCGTTGGGATATCACCAAAAAGAAATTTTCCTTTCAATGCAGGCATTGCCCCTGCGTATTCATATCCACCCGAAATCGCCTTGCCTTCATCATGATCATACTCTGCAACAGGGTATGTGACTTTATAAACAGTGTCGTTAACAGGAAGTGAGTAAATTCTTTTTAGATCACCGTATGGATTTAGCAAAAAATTTCCTTCGCGGATCGGCCAGCCATAATCATGTCCGGATGTAATCAGGTTGATTGATTCAATATTAGAGTGACCGACATTACATGCAAGCATCTCCGCATTCTTAGTCCAGGCAAACCGATGAGGGTTCCTGAATCCATACGCATAAATTTCACCGAGTGCATCCTTGTCCTTTGCAAACGGATTTGTCGGGGGAATTCCATATTGGTGATTGGTGCTGTTTGTGCCGGCGGGATCTATACGAAGAATGGTTCCCCAGATCTTCCCTTTGTCATGTGCCAGAAATTGGTAACCATTTTCAACGGCTCCTCCATCACCAACGCCCATATATAGAAGGCCATAATCTTCATCTCCTCTTTTTGACAAAGGGTTGAACGCAACTTCCTGGACTCCGTGAATGCCAGTTGGCATATTTACCCTCAATAACTCACGCCCTGTTCCCGAAAATGTCCCAGCTTTAGGATCGTTTACTTTCCATTCTGTCAATACCCATTGCATAGCTACTCCAATGGAATCGGGATATCTAAAATCGGCTTTGATGGATCCCGCAGCTTCTGTATGTGTTGTATACAATAGTCCATTCCGAAAAAAATCAGGATGAAAAGCAAAACTGCCAAAACCAGTTGCAAGCCCGGGCTCATTAATAAACCTGGGTTCCAGTTTTGCGATATCCATGTAGACAACAGACTTGTTATCTCGCAACCTGTAAAGTTTGCCACGCAGATCAACAACAAACAGATCATTTGTACCAGGCTGAATTTTCATCTCCGTAATTCGCGCCAATGGTGATTTACCACTATCACTCGATGCAGGAACCTGTGTGACTAATTGCAGGTCCACTACAAGATCAGATAATTTGATCGGTTCAGGAATAGGATTCGATAGAGAGTTATCATTTTCGTTTGCTACCTGCCGGCGATTTTCTTTGTGAGAATGTATGAAGGCGATAATGTTTTTTATTTCATCCTCTTTCAACCAGGAAAAAGAAGGCATCGTCGTTTTATACTTTTCATGCAGCTGAACAGCATGCGCATCTTTCGCATTAATGAGTTGCTGTGGATCTTTTATAAAATTTGCGATCCAGTCGGCAGAAACGCTGTTTGTCAATCCAGTAAGTTGGGGTCCGATCGCGTCCTGCCGGAAGTTGTGGCAACCACTGCAGTTGATATTAAATGATTTTCCTCCCGCAGCAATGGATACAGAATCCGTGGCAATTGAATTATCAGAAGAGGTCGACAGATTACACGAGCTATTGTTCAAGATTAATAATGAAGCAGCTGCTATGGTAAGAATTTGTTTATTCATGAATTATGGCGGCAATTCCTTTTTCAGATCGCGCAGCTAATTTGAATTGATCTCTCCATGTGTGCCTATGTTTCTATGTTCCTGTGTGTTTAAAATCCTTTTTTATAGATACTACAACTTCAACTCGCCCCACCCTTTCCTGTATTCTCTTTTTATAAATTGATTGGCCGGTGCAAAATTTGTGATCTTCATATTTTCACCGTCCCATTTATAAGCAAAGTATCTTCCGGGTGTTTGAATGTCCTCCATCTCTCCATAAACAGGATCTTTTCTTTTTGTTGTTTTGCGAAGATTAAAACTTCGTAATAATAAATTTCCCATCAACACTGTTTCAGTCAACGGGCCCGCATATCCTTCGAAAGGAGAATCAACCTCGGCATTTCCATACCCTGCAATGGAGGCATCAACCCATTGCCACCAATGACCATCCATATCACCTTCAACCCTTGGGTATTTTTTCGGAACATTCACATCTTTGTTCAATGATAGAGGCAGTAATCTCGGATGACTTCCTCCCCACCCACATGACACTTTTCCTTTGGTCCCAATAAACAAACTACCTCCTTCAAAATCGTTTTCCTGTGGTATGTCCGCCAATGCTTCATTCATGTTTACATCCGGATCGAGTTCATCCGGACGATCCGGAACAATGCCTCCATCCATCCAATATAACTTCAATTCACGCCCATCTTTCAATGTGAATTTATAACGAAGTTTACTTGAAGGAGGAATGCTTTCGGGGTAATCAGCTTCTTTAAAAATGCCTGAGTAAACCGTTGTTGCATCACAAGTAACTTCGGTAGGATAGCCAAGCTGCAATAATTTGAATGCAGGGCCAATGATGTGACAAGCCATATCGCCCAATGCGCCGGTTCCAAACCGCCACCATCCACGCCAGTTAAATGGAACAAGATTATCGAAATAATCCGTGTATTGCGCCGTACCTAACCACAGATCCCATTTCAACTCTTTCGGAACAGGCGGATGTTGCTTGGGCCATGGAATTCCCTGTGGCCATACGGGACGATTTGTCCAATTATACACAGTATGAATGTCGCCGATCAGCCCTGCTTCAAACCATTCCCGCATAGTTCGCATTCCCTCGCACGACGCACCCTGGTCACCCATTTGCGTCACTACTTTATATTTTGCAGCAGCCTGTGTAAGAATTCGCGCCTCATAAATATCATGTGTCAATGGCTTTTGCAAATACAAATGCTTTTTCAGTTGCATCGCACTCAATCCAACGATAGCATGATTGTGATCCGGTATGGCAACTGTGACGGCGTCGAAATTTTTTTGCTCTTTTTCGAACATCTGTCTCCAGTCATAATAAAATTTTGCCTTTGGAAGTTCTTTGCGGCGCGGTGCAGCCATCCGCTCATCCACATCACAGAGAAATGCAACGACAGCATTTTTCTTTGGAGCATTCATGTAGTGATGAATATCATTTTCCGCTTCGCCGCCGCAGCCCACAGCCGCGATATAAAGTTTGTCACTTGGAGGTACATACCCTTTCCCTAAAATATGCCTCGGCACGATATAAAATCCAGCGGCCGTCAATGCCGTGTTTTTAATAAACTGACCACGACTTAATTTCTTTTCAGAAGTTTTATTTTTCTCGTTTTCCATATTGATCAAATTGAAAAATATTGTCAAAGAATTTTTTTGATACTAGCACCAGTAATTCTAATCTGCGTCCGTTGCGTCGAAATCACTTCATCGTTCGGTCCCCAAGGGATCCTTTTCGGATAATTCTATGCAGCAATCTTGAACCCTTCAGGGTTCGCAAAACAATTTCGATTTTGTTCAACGGCTAAAGCCCGTAGCTCCTAATATTTTACTCTTCGGAGCAATTTTTCAAATTTAAAATCTAAAACCTCAAATCAAACCGCCCCACTCATCACTGGCCACTCACGACTCCCTATTCACAATTTCCTGATCTTAACGTTCCGGTACCAGAGTTTTCCATTCTCTGTTCCCTGGAAGGAGATATGCCCCTTTTTAAAAGTTCCGAACCCGGGCCATGCGGCAAACTTGGTGTTCTTTATCATGTCGCGCCAATTATCATCCCACAGGTTTGTTTCCGAAACCTTATGCCCGTTTTGAATCAATGTAAGGTGACCGTTGTTTGAGATAATCTCATATTTATTCCATTGAGGAGCAGCATTCACCCATTCTGTATCGCAGGCGACGAGATCATACAGATCACCCGCCCTGCATTTTAATATACGGCCGTCATCATTGCAAGCCAGGTCGGCAATCTGCATTTCTGGACCCGATTCGTAGGTGTCTTTGAATTCCGGAGATTCATGCACATAGAACATCACTCCACTATTTGCACATGGCTCCATTTTCCATTCGACAGTAAAATGAAAATTCTCAAATTCATCGTCCGTGACGAGGTCACCAAAATCTGCGTTAACGCTTTGCTTATTCTTATTCAGGAAGATCAATCCGTTTTGAACCTGCCAGGCTTTGCCCGGTTTATCCTGCAGATAAGAATGCCAGCCTTTCAGATCCTTTCCATTAAAAAGCAATTGCCAGCCTTCCTGTTTTTCTTTTGTGCTAAGTGTATTTTGCTGGGCGATGAGATTTAAGCTGATGCTACAGGTAATGATAATTGAGAAGACATTTTTTTTATTCATATGGTTATGCTCTTTTTGCTGTTGTCTTTCACCACCGAGAGGTTCGGGTCAGGGAACTAAGTTAGCAACTTTAGCTCATCGTTCGCCCAATACAGGCATTTAGAAAAAAACGATGGATGGAAACCCATCGCTAACAAACTAGCAAATGAGTTTATTCGGTTCGTAAATTTTTTACAGGGTTGGCATTACCGGCTTTTAGGGCCTGCAGGCTTACGGTTAGTAGCGCGATCAATAAAGTAAATACACACGCCATTACGACAATCCAGACGTTCATTTGAATACGATAGGGGAAATTTTCCAGCCAATGGCTGACGGCGATCCAGGCGCCTGGTATCGCTAACAACAATGCCATAAGTACAAGACTGAAAAAATCTCTTGTTACGAGCAATGATATTTGCCATGTGTTTGCTCCAAGCACTTTGCGGACTCCTATTTCCTTGGTCCGCTTACGTATTGAAAGCGTAGTTAATCCAAATAAACCAATCGCGGATATAAAAATGGTCAGTATAGCTGAATACATGATGATTTGCTTCCATTTATTTTCTGCTTCGTAATTTCTCAGGTTCTCTTCTTCCACGAAATAATAATTGAAAGGATGAAAAGGAAACAGGTTCCTATAAATATTTTCGATCCCTTTCAGTGTGGCGCTCGCCGTTCCTGGTTTCATGCGAATAACAAAGCGCCCCAGGTCCATCTTCGGATCCATGGTGAGCAGTTTGGGCATGATCTTGTTTTTGAGTGATGCAAAATGGTAATCCTTAACGATACCAATTATGGTCAGCCGCGTTTCTTTACCATTGACCATGTCAACCGTTTTGCCAATTGGGTTTTTCCAGCCGATCTCCTTCACGAAAGTTTCATTGATGAGTACCGATCGGGACGAATCAGAGGGAAAATTTTTTGAAAAATTTCTTCCCTGGATGATCGGGACTTGCAGAACGGATAAATAGTTCTCATCGATCGCATCATAATCAACATGCATTTCCTTACCCTCCGCCCTGGCGCTCGTCGTCCAACGGCCGTCCATTTTTTCAGCTACTTGCTCAACACCTGGCACGCTACTGAACTGCGATTTGAAAAGATTTAATAAAGGCCTGTTCTTTTCCTCGCCTGAAATATTTACCACAACCAGGTTTTTATCGTTGTATCCCAAATTGGCATGCGTGAGGTAATGGTATTGAAAATAGATAAAGGCTGTGGCAATAATTAGAAAAGCAGCCATAGCAAATTGAACAACTACAAGCACCCTGGAAAGATAATCCTTACCTCCAATGTAGACCCTGTTTTGTAAGGACGCTGCCGGACGGAATCCGGATAAAACCAGGGCCGGGTAAAATCCGGCAGCAAAACCCGTAAACAGAAACAACATTGCGAATGAAGCCAGCAAAACAGGATCAAATAAATACTCCAGGCTTAGTTGTTTATTGGCTAATCCGTTAAACAAGGGAAGTAAGCTTGAAGTGAGCAAGACGGCGAGGGCAAAAGCGATAAAACAAAATACAAAGGATTCGCCAAGAAACTGCAAAATCAGTTGCAACCGACTGCCGCCAATCGTTTTTCTTAACCCGATTTCCTTACTTCGCCTCAGGGATTGTGCAATTGTAAGGTTAATGAAATTAATACAAGCGATCAACAGTATGAAGAAGGCAATACAAGTGAGAATGTATGAATAGATGGGCTTGCTTTCATCTTTTATACTCCCTTCATTAACAGTTTCTGTATCCAGGTGCATTTTCAAAAATGGTTGCAATCCCCAGATAAATTTCAATCCCAAACCATTTGCTTCTGCCAGTTGTTCTCCGGCTGTTTTCTTATAGATTTCCTTCATCTTTGTCCTGACCGCTACCGGGTCAGAATGGGGACGAAGCAATAAATAAGTAGAATAGTTGAGCAAGTGCCAGTCGCCGTGATCATTTTTACTCAAATCTGCATAATAGGTGAACGGAATGAGAATGTCGAATTTGATCGATGAATTCTCCGGCGGCTTCTTAGCAATGCCTGAAACAATAAAAGGCTCGAATTTCTTATCAATCTCCAACTCAAGAACCCTTCCTATCGCGTTGACAGTACCAAAATATTTTTTTGCCAATCGTTCCGTCAATACAATGGAATGGGGGTCTGTCAGGACGGTTTCCGAATTACCATACGCCAGGGGGAAAGAAAATATTTTGAAGAAATTCTTATCGACCCACAATGCCTTTTGATCAAAAATTTCACCAGTCGACCTCGCAAGAAAATTTGCCTCGTAAGTGCGTACGAAATCTTCAATTTCGGGAATCCCATCTTTAAAGGCAGGACCTTGTACTGCAGCGGCCTCTCCATAGATTTGGTCACGACCGATTTTTTTGTCAATCACTTCGCAAGTGACTCTGAAAAGCT
>DASYSW010000413.1:0-2670 GCA_036002905.1 Chitinophagaceae bacterium | reverse complement strand
TGCGGCGATTGGCATCACGAACCAGCGTGAGACAACGGTTGTGTGGGAGCGTAGTACAGGTAAACCCATTTGCAATGCAATTGTGTGGCAGGATAGGAGGACCGCTGCGTTTTGTGATGAACTGAAAGCAGCGAAACTCGGTGAACTGATTCAACAAAAAACAGGGTTGGTGATCGACGCTTATTTTTCTGCGAGTAAATTAAAATGGATCCTGGATCATGTTCCAGGTGCAAGACAGAAAGCAGAGAGTGGTGAACTCGCATTTGGAACCATTGATTCATGGCTTGTATGGAAATTGACGGACGGGGGAGTTCATGCTACTGATGTCACTAATGCATCAAGGACCATGCTGCTGGATATTCATACCGCTGAATGGGATGATGAGTTACTAAAAATTTTTACAGTTCCCCGGTCAATGCTGCCCGAAGTAAAGGCGTCGAGCAAGATCTTTGGAGTTACCGGGAATATCATCCGCGAATCACATTTGGCGATCGCCGGCATCGCAGGTGATCAACAGGCGGCATTGTTTGGTCAAATGTGCACACAACCCGGAATGGTCAAAAATACTTATGGCACTGGTTGTTTTATGCTGATGAACACCGGGACGAACGCAATAACCTCAAAAAATAATTTGCTTACCACGATCGCCTGGAAAATTGACGATAAAGTTGAATATGCACTGGAAGGATCGGTGTTCATTGCCGGCGCCGTGGTACAATGGCTTCGGGATGGTCTAAAGATCATCCGCACGTCAAAGGAGGTGGAAGAATTATCGGCTAATGCGGCGGACGCGGGCGGCGTATACCTCGTTCCGGCCTTTGCAGGTTTGGGTGCGCCACACTGGAACCAGCATGCACGTGGCACTTTATTCGGATTGACAAGGGGCAGTAGCAATGCACATATTGCGAGGGCCGCTCTCGACAGCATTGCATATCAAACGTATGATGTGTTGAAGGCGATGGAAGCCGATGCCGGCATTGACATTAAAGAACTACGTGTTGATGGCGGTGCAACAGTAAACAATGGATTGATGCAATTTCAATCCGATATTCTTGATTGCAAAGTTGTGAGACCGCGCATTACCGAAACAACAGCGCTTGGCGCCGCTTACCTCGCCGGTCTTGCTGTCGGCTATTGGAACAACATTGAAGAGATACAACAACAATGGCAAGTGGATAAGGCGTTTTCTCCACAGATGGAAACTGCTAAAGCAAATGAACTCTTGAATGGATGGAGACGTGCGGTGAAAGCATCTATTGCCTGGGCAGAGTTATAATATGAGCAAACTAATTACTAATCGTGCTATCGATTATACGCCGTCGATGCTTTCGGCTTCACCGAATTAAGCAGGTCTAACAGGTTCAAAAATTGCCTTAGGCTATTTTCATCTTTATTGACAAGTGTTAACTCCATCGTGCCCGGCGTGTAACTTTCCGTGTGCTGCTCGGAATAAACTATTAATTTATCAAACATGCCCAGGATCTCCATAGATTGTTTGGCTTCTTCCGGCGATTTCCTTTTTAGTATTAGCTGGCCCGCGAGTCCAAAAACAGTTTTCAGATCGAGGATCGCGGCACTTGGATAGTTTTTATAAGGCTGAAATAAATTTTCAATTTCTGAATTATTTCCCGGAGAGCTTAGAAACTTTTTTGCGGCGATTTCAGAAATGGATACGACAAAGATCGAATCGTTTGAGAAAATGAAAGGCTTAGGGATTTTTCTCACCGGGTTATCCTCCCCTGAATCTTTTTTAGGTTTCAAGCGTTCAGCCAGGCTTTTAAACTTTTCTTTGTCATTAATACTCCCGGCTATAAACACTTGCATGCCGTTCAATTTATTGGTCACTGAATCCTCTTCAGAAACATCGGAAGCTTTTATTACCGCCAGCATCGCATCTCCTTTGAGGGCCGCGAGCAGATCATCTTTTTTCAGATTTCCCTTGCTCAGGCTATCAACAAGATTGTCGGCTCCTGCTTTTCTGAAAATTTCATTTACCATCGCGGGGGAAAAACGAAATGAGTAAAGGAAGACCGTGTGACCAGCCGGTAATTTTTTTAACAGGTCTATATTAATATTGCCCAGAGGATACTTACCATAGATTGAATCCAGCGACGCTGGCATATAGCGTTTCATTTGCATGCTCACTTTCCCAGTTTCGAATTTTATGATACCCGACGTATAATTTGCACTTCGCATCAGATTTTTATTAAGCATTCCCAGGACCGGTGGTGCATTCCCTTTTTTCTGTTCCTGCGGTTGGAGAGTATTATTTGTCCACAAGTAAAGATCTCCGTCTTCTTTTAAAAGAGAGGAGAAATATTCGTTAGTGAGCGGAGCCTGGCGTTTGTTCAGAAGCGTCTTACATTTTTCGGCCAATTGTTTCGTTTTGGTAAGTTGAGCAGCCCCTTTTGCCTTCGCGGTTTGATTGGCAGGTTCTTCCTTAACCGAAGATCCTGTTATGATAAAAATTTCATGATTCCAGGCAAGCGCCTTACCACTATCGATGACCACTTTCCCCACTCCAATTTTTGTGGCTTTCTTCTTGGGAAATAACTTCTTTACCATGGCGGCAAATTGAGCTGTATCTTTTGGAACACCATATAAAACGGGTTCGGATTTTTTACTGTTGGTGTTTGCCGGGATCACTATATAAAGTCCCTGGCTCAGGTC
>DASYSW010000412.1:0-6421 GCA_036002905.1 Chitinophagaceae bacterium | reverse complement strand
TGTGTTGGTGGTTGAAGACGATATCAATTTTGGAAAGATCATGCTCGAGAAGGCCCATGAAATGGACTTGAAAGCTGTGGTCGCAACTAACTTTAGTGAAGTATTTGATCTTACCAATAAATATAACCCGATCGCTATCACACTTGATGTGAAATTACCCGACGCAAGCGGATGGCGAATTCTTGATCTCTTCAAGAACGATATCAATTTCAGGCATATCCCAGTGCACCTGATTTCCGGAGAAGAAAATTATTTGTTGGCGATGCAGCGTGGTGCAAGAAGCTTCCACTTAAAACCATTAAGTACGGATGCACTAGCCAGCTTGTTTACTGATATCGTTGAGTACAATGACAGGAAAGTGAAAAAATTACTGGTCGTTGAAGACAACGAACTGGATTCATCACAAATAGCAAAGATCCTTGACAATGGAGAGCTGGTGAATATCGAGATTACGGCTTCAGGATTGAAGGCTCTTGACCTGATTAAGGAAAATAACTATGATGGGATCATTGTGGACTTTATGCTGCCGGATATTGAAGGGTTGAAATTTGTGACTGAGATAAGCGCCATAAAGAAGGTTCAGATGACTCCTGTTATTATCTATTCAGCCAAGGATTTTGCTCCAAGGGAAAGGATGAAGTTAAAGCAGTATGCAAGTCGCATTTTATTGAAAGATGTGAACTCGCTTGACTTATTGCTTGAAGAAACGGTCATGCTGCTGCACCTTAACAATAAAAAATTATTACCAGAAAAAAGAAAACTGATCGAAAACCTGCGTTCGAAGAAGGATGTGCTTTCAAACAAGACGATCCTTGTGGTCGATGACGATGTGCGGAATCTCTTTGCGCTGACGACTGCGTTTGAAAAATACAATATTCAAACAATCACCGCTGAGAGCGGGCAGGAAGCAATGAATATTCTTGGCGAAAAGCCAAACATCGATATGGTGTTGATGGATATAATGATGCCGGAAATGGATGGCTACGAGACCACGCAAAAGATAAGGAGAGAGCACAAGAATACAACATTGCCGATCATCGCCGTTACCGCGAAAGCGATGAAAGGTGACAGGGAAAAGTGCATTGAAGCCGGCGCATCGGATTACATCACCAAGCCATTGAAAATTGACCAACTGCTTTCACTCATGAGAGTATGGCTATATAAATAATGGGAACATGGAGAAACTTGCAAACATGAAGACTCCTGCCGCTCAGAACAACGGGCAAACAAAATCGGATATAAAGATCCTCCTTGTGGATGACAGGGAGGATAATTTGTTTTCCATTGAAACCATTCTCGAAAAAGACAATTACACAATCGTAAAAGCGAAATCGGGACGTGAAGCGTTAAAAGTTTTGCTGCACCAGCAGGATTTTTCTCTCATACTCATGGATGTGCAGATGCCCGAACTGAATGGATTTGAAACTGCAGCCATTATCTATGAAAGGGATAGGCTGAAAAACATTCCCATCATTTTCATCACTGCTTTCAGCTATGATGAAGATTATATTTTCAAAGGGTATAAGACGGGTGGTGTTGACTATATTTATAAGCCCATCAAATCGGAGCTACTCCGAATGAAAGTTTCTGTTTTTGTGGAATTGTATCGTAAGAACCAGCAATTACTCCTGCACGAAAAGAAACTACTGGCGGCAAATAAGTCGCTGCAAAAGGAAATTGAAGAAAGGAAAACTTCAGAAGCAAAAATCAGGTTATTGAACCAGCAGCTTGTCAACAATAATGCCCGCCTGAAGGCGACCAACGAAGAATTGGATCGCTTTGCTTATGTAGCCTCACATGATTTGCAGGAGCCTCTGCGAAAAATCATGGTCTTCAGCGACAAGATACTGATGAAGGAAAATATGGATGAGGAAACGGAAAGGTATTTCAAAAAGATAATCAATTCGTCAAAAAGAATGCAGATGCTCATCAACGACCTGCTGAATTTTTCACGACAATCTGTAAGCTCATCCGATTTTCAAAAGACCGACCTGAATGCGTTAGTCAGGGAAGCCATTGCTGAACTGGAAATTGAAGTTGAAAAAAGCAAAGCCAAAATTCTCCTTGGTGAGTTGCCGGTGGTCTGGGCTATTCCCAGTTTGATAAAACAGCTCTTTCATAATCTTCTCAGCAATGCCGTCAAATTCAGAAAAAAAGGCGTCGAACCACTTGTGCATATTGAGGCAAAAACGATATATGAATCTGATCATCCACTTGCTGTGAGCTCAAATGGCGGTAAATACAAGATCAGCGTTACCGACAATGGAATTGGTTTTGATCCGAAGTACTCGGATGAGATTTTCATGGTATTCAAGAGGCTCAACAGTTATCATGAATTTGAGGGAACGGGCGTAGGTCTCTCCATTTGCAAAAAGATCATTGAAAAGCATAATGGATCTATCGTAGCACAAAGCGAGCCGGGCAAGGGTTCAACTTTTAGTTTTGTACTTCCTGAGAAACAATCGGGGACGAATCTCCACATATAACGTTTATACTTCCAACTATTCTGTTCATTTTTTATTTGCATAGTTATTGAGTACATTAAGAAATTTTCAATCGCCAATCGTCATGCGTCCCTTTGAAGTTTTAGACACGGCCGACCTGATCAACGTGCTTGCAACGTACACGGCACGTTACACAAAAATGCTGACCGGGGACGGAAAGGAAAAAGATCTTATCAATTGCGAGGAAACTATCCGGGCACTGATCACTGAAATCGAATTAAGAAAAAGGTCCGGCATTTCTGATGACCCATCCGGGAAAAGACGTTGAGTGTTCCTTTGTTTTTTAACTTCTGTTAATTCTTACACATTTAATTTTTCCCGAAATTGTCGGCAAATTGCTGAATGAAAAAAATAATAGCCGCCATTTTCCTGATTTGGTTTTTTCATGGTTTACATGCCCAACAAGATTCATCATGTAATATCCGAATTAGCCTGCTTACCTGTTCGCCCGGCGAGGAACTCTATTCAACGTTTGGACATAGCGCATTAAGAGTGGTTGATCGTTCAAACAACACAGATATTATTTATAACTACGGCACATTTGATTTCGATGACCCCTCGTTTTATTCGAAATTTACCCGGGGCAAATTATTGTACTTCGTCTCGGTTCAGAAATTTGAAAGTTTTCTTGAAGAATATCAATACTACCAGCGAGGGATTATAGAGCAGGTCCTTGATCTCTCCTGCCCCGAAAAAGCAAAACTTGTTTCGGCTTTACAGGAAAATGCGAAAGAGGAAAACAAATATTACAAGTATGATTTTATTGTCGACAATTGCACAACCCGCTTAAGAGATATTGTTTTCAAGAATGCGAATGCAACTATTAATACCCGGGACATCCGGCTAAATGATAAAATAACGTTCCGCAACCTGATACATAAATACCTTGATAGCAGCTACCAATACTGGAGCAAATTGGGTATTGATATTTTACTTGGAACCCCGTTGGACAAAAAGCTAACGAATAGTGAAGCGATGTTTCTCCCTGATTATTTGATGAAAGGTTTTGACAGTACCAGCATCAGCGATGGTGCTTATAATCGATCATTGGTGTCAGGAAAACGGGCCATATTAAGACCCACGCTGCCTGCACCAAAAAATACGTTCTTCTCCCCATTCGTCGTTTTAACAATCTTATTCCTATTGATCGTGACGTTAAGCCTTATTAGAAGTGCTGGTAAATTTCTTTCCGTATTTGATTTTGTTCTTTTCTTTTTTACCGGTGCATTGGGAGCTTTTCTATTGTTTATGTGGTTTGGAACAGATCACCCGGAATGTAAAGACAATTTTAATCTTGTCTGGGCCCTTCCTTTTCATCTTGTCGCCATTTTTTTTATGTTCGGGAAATCACGATGGTTGAAATATTATTTCTTTATTAATTCAATAATATTACTCCTCTTACTTGCTCTTTGGCGCTGGCTGCCCCAGGAAATGAATGGGGCGCTGATCCCGATCGTGTGTTTACTATTGGTCAGAAGCTATGTTCAGTACAGGAGATTCGCGAAATTAGGCTGAAGTGGTCAGTCTGTGCCAATCAAAGTAGAATTACTTGCCAAGCAAACAACTTTTTATCCGGTGGTCCCGTTTCTTCAGAAGTTAATTGATTTCATAATAAGATTTCTGGTTACGTTAAGGCAGTGTTTTCTGCCCGAAATATCGTATTTTCATGCTCTTGCCGTTGTCAAGCCAATAGGGTTCATTAAGCCGGAAGAGCAATGAAATTTTTAATAAACCTGTCTTGATTTAATCCTAACCTCTGTCGATGAAACGTTCCACTCTTCTTCTCATACTTTCGTGCGGGCTTGTTTTCTGCGCAAAGGCGAATCACATAACGGGTGGACAAATATATTATACGTTAACCGGCCAGTCCGGCAATACTTATAGTTATTCAGTTTCTCTACTACTTTACCGGGACTCTCTCTCAACAGGTGCGCAATTAGATCAGAGTGCATCCATTGCGATCTATGACAGGTTTTCGGGTGCTATGATTGAAAGCAGAAACGTTGGACTATCATTCATAGAAGTTTTGCATCTGCGTTCCCCCGGCCCCTGCATTAACCGCCCTCCCACGGTTATTTACCAGGTTGGTCATTATAGGTTCGATGTCACTCTTACCGGCAATGTAAACGGCTATGTGATAGCTTATCAGCGTTGCTGCCGTATTGCAGGTATCAATAATTTATTGGGATCAAGTTCCGTCGGGGCTACCTATGTCGCTGAAATACCGGGAACGAATCCTCTATCTACTGCTCCTGCGAATAACAGTGCTCATTTTGTGGGACCTGATACGGTGATTGTTTGTCAGCATAATTCTTTTACCTATAGTTTTAATGCCGTCGACGCTGATCGGGATTCATTGTCTTATTCCTTTTGCGATGCCTATGTGGGAGGATCCAGTGCATCACCTGTACCCGATCCGCCGGCAGCTCCACCCTATTCTACTGTTCCCTATGCCGCCCCATTTTCATCCAGCCGGCCTATGGGATCGAGTGTCACCATTAATCCCAAAACTGGTATCGTGAGTGGCATTGCGCCGGACGCGGGGATCTATGTTATCACCGTCTGCGTATACGAGCGCCGAAATGGAGTTTTAATTGCAACACAGCGAAAAGATCTGCAAATAAAAGTCGGCGACTGTTCTGTGGCCGCGGCTAATCTTCCGCCGCAATCCGTGAACTGCCTGAGTTTTACAAGTGGATTTAATAACACCGGTGATCAATCATTGATACATTCCTATTTATGGACCTTCGGCGATCCTGGTACTGGTAGTCGTGATACTTCGACGGTTTCAAATCCGACGCATTTGTATAGTGACACCGGTACCTACACCGTTACTCTTATCACTAACCGGAATGAACTCTGTTCTGATACAGGGACTACAACTGTAAAAATGTATCCCGGATTTGCTCCGGGTTTTCGATCAACAGGGATTTGCATAAACAAACCCATCCAGTTCTTTGATACGACTGGAACACGATATGGCTTTGTCAATTCATGGTCCTGGGATTTTGGAGTTCCTTCCGTTTCAACGGACACGGCGCACAGTAAGAATCCAACATTTGTTTATTCGGCAGTTGGTACTTACAATGCGCAACTCATCGTAACGAGCAGCAAAGGTTGCATTGATACCGTGACAGCGCCAATAACGATCATAGACAAACCACCCATAAACCTCGCTTTCCGCGATACATTGATATGCAATGGCGACGTTCTTCAACTGCAAGCGTCCGGCACCGGAGTTTTCACCTGGACGGGGACAAATATTACTAACACGAATACAGCTACCCCAACGGTTAACCCTCCCAGCACTACCTACTATCATGTAAACCTGAATGAGAGCGGATGCCTGAATGATGATTCAGTAAGAGTGCGGGTCGTCGATTTTGTGACGTTAAGAGCCTTCAATGATACCCTGATCTGCCAGGGAGATGCCGTTCAGTTATATAGTGCGGGTGACGGTTTGCATTTTTCGTGGACACCTGCTGCGAATCTTAATGACGCAAATGCACGTAACCCGGTAGCAGTTACAAGCAATACGACGACTTATGAGGTAACTGCGACTATAGGCCATTGTTCAGCCAATGATAGGGTAACCGTAAGTACTGTTCCTTATCCAACTGCTAATGCCGGACCTGATACATCCGTTTGTTATAACACGCCAGCGCAGCTGCATGGAACCATGGTTGCTTCGTCCTTTACGTGGCAGCCGGGAGGCTCGTTGAGTAATCCGCTTGTATTAAACCCTGTTGCTTTACCAAGGCAAACCACTTCTTATGTGTTTACTGTAACAGATACCTTAGGATGTCCGAAACCGGTAAGAGATACTGTTGTTGTCGTTGTTTTACCAAAAGTAAATGCATTCGCAGGCAATGACACGGCCGTGGTAATTGGTGAGCCCTTGCATTTTCATGCTACCG
>DASYSW010000411.1:0-7720 GCA_036002905.1 Chitinophagaceae bacterium | reverse complement strand
ATCCATCCCGGTACGATGACAAATCGCTTTTTGAGCAAGGCAATATAAATGAAGATTCAAAGATCGATCTGAAGAAAAAGACGCCGATTCGATTTGTTATTGCTAATGCAGATTATAAACATACTTATTCTCCATTATTCTCAATTGAAGCCGGAATAAAAGGAGTGACATCGAGCCTTACCAACAACGTATTGACCCAGACTCTGGAAAACAACGCATGGGTAACTGATCCCGTTTTTACTTCGTACTCTAACCTTAACGAACAAGTTGGGGCAGCCTACGTCTCAACGAAGTGGAACCCCGGAAGACAATGGCAGATGAATAGCGGTCTCCGGTATGAATACACCCACACTTCCATCGGAACACCGGCTCAGAAAAACCTCTTGAACAGGAAGTATGGAAACTTATTTCCGACTGTCTCTTTGAAAAAAGATCTTGACAGTAAAAAAGACCTGGAGTTCTCTTATTCGAGAAGAATTTCAAGACCGACCTATAATGACATAGCTCCGTTTGTCTTTTTCTGGGGTCCAACTACATTTTCGTCAGGGAACACGACGTTGCTACCCGCTATTTCCGATGCGCTCAAGGCCGGGTATCATGTAAAGCGATGGATCATCTCTTTACAATTTAGTCATTCGAAAAATGAGATTGGCTTTCTCCAACCTGAAAGTGACAGCGCATCAAATCTCATTTACAGGTCACAAAACCTGAAGTATTTAAACACACTCGGCCTGGTGAATTCGCTTTCATTTAACCTTGCGCCCTGGTGGGAGGTTCAAACGAATCTGACTGCGCAATATTTAGTTGCTCAAACATTGCATCTTCAGAACAACACAAGAATACCGAACTATGGGGTCAACATTAACATAATAAACTCCTTGAAACTTCCTAAAGACTTTGCGATCGAGGTTTCGGGCATGTATCAGTCGAAAACTCTTTGGGGTATATCAGAATTTCTTGCCGTGGGGTCGCTAAATATGGGTATTCAGAAAAAACTGGGCAAGGGAGTACTGCGATTTTCCATAGACGATATTTTCAATACCAACAACTGGAGATTCAAAACGAATTTGCCGGCCAATAATCTCAATTCTTATTTTGATTACAATTTTCATACACGCTATGCCCGGCTGACTTATACAAGAAGTTTTGGCAACAACAAATTGCAATCTGTAAAATTAAAGCAAGGAGCCGAAGAAGAAAGAGCAAGAGTCGCCAACTAAAAAATAAATTTCTCATGTGGTTTAGCTAACACCTGGTGTTTTTACACTGGGTTTTTTTGTGTCACGAATTACACGAATGGAACGAATAAGACACTACATCTCAATCGATTTAATTAAGCCTTTGAGTTTATCTGCGGATTTGTTTAGCAACGATTTTTCGCTCCCTGTGAGCTGGAGTGTAAGAACTTCTCTCACGCCATTGCGGTCAACAATACAGGGTACACCGAGATAAATATCGCTTACGCCATGATAGTTTGTAAGCAAGGTAGAAACATTTAATACTGAAGCCTCATTCTTTAGGATTGCCGTACATATGCGGTCCAATGCAAGGGCAATGGCATAATACGTAGCCCCTTTCGCTTCTATAATTTTATATGCGGCGTCTCTTGTGTTAGCAAATATTTCCTGTTTCTCCTCTTCGGTAAGTGAAATTTCGGAGCCAGCGATATTGGCAAGACTCCACACGGCAAGTTCAGAGTCACCATGTTCACCAATGATATGTGCGTGCACGCTTCGCGAATCAATATTCAATTTATTGCCGATGAGATACCGAAGACGCGAACTGTCGAGTAAAGTACCTGAACCAATAACCCGTTGCACCGGCCATCCTGATTTCTTCCACGTAAAATAGCTCATGATATCAACCGGGTTACTTGCGATAAGCAAGATGCCGTCTTCGTTATATTTTAAAACTTCGTCAGTGATGGTTTCAAAGATGGCAACGTTGCGTTTTAGCAGGTCTATCCTCGATTCACCGGGTTTCTGCGAGACTCCTGCCGTGATGATAATGATGTCAGCCTCGCGACAATCTTCATAACTACCCGCCCAAACTTTTGCTTTTCCCAGGAGTGGAAGACCATGGTTCATGTCGAGCGCATCACCAATAGCCTTTGCTTTGTTTGAATCTATTAGCACCAACTCATCCATGCGGCTCCTCAATAATAAAGTGTATGCAGTAGTTGAGCCAACTGCACCAACACCGATCACTACGATCCTTGTTTTCTTTGGAGATGACATGGATTGAAAATACTTCTGCTAATGTAAAAAATTGAGAGCGTGCAGCCGCATTTTCCCCGGGAGATTTATTTACGTAACTCTATAACATCAGTAATTTTTCTACAGTTCATCCTCGCTTTCGGGAAGAAGGTGGAGTGAGTGTGAAGCCTTGCCGATAATTTCTTCGCAAAGGCCAAAACTCAACGTCATCCCTGCTCCCCCGACACAATTAATGACAGTCACACCGTTTTCCGGTTGAAGGATCAATTCGCTTTCGCCATTTGTGAGTTTTGGATATATCCCGTTCCACGTTTCAATGACCGTTTCGTCTTTGAACCGTGCAAATTTTTTTAGATAATCGAGGATCAACTGGTTTATGAAATGTTTATTAAATGGCTCATGCGTCAATCCATACTCGTGGGAATCACCGACCGTCAACTCACCGGTTTCGTTTTGTGCCACCATCACATGAATACCCCACTTCAAATAATCGGAATACTCATTTTCAAAAAATTCCTTTAACGAAGAAAGGTCAGCGGCAGCAAATGATTTATAATGGACCAGTGACAATCCGCCGCACAATGCCGGGCCTATGCGTTCATTACCTGGCTGCGCGGCCATCCGCATCATCTGCAGTTTGCATTTGGTAACCTCTAATTCGGAATACAACGAAGGGTAGAGAGTTTCAACGTCGGCGCCGGAACAAACATAGATCTCGTTGGCGTGAAATTCTCCATCGGCTGTAAATACAGACGGGTGGCTAATTTCCGTAACTGTCTTTCCCCATAAAAATTCGACGCCATATTTTTCCTCCAAATAAGATGGAATTACACTTATCGCTTCTCTTGGATCAACGATCATCTCCTGCTCGCTGTAAAGCGCTCCCAATAAATTTTCCTTCACGATCGTTGGCGAATATTGCTCTGCCATATCGGATGTTAGTAATTGATACTGGCGATGCCTGTACACGTCAGCCAATTCACAAAGCACATCCCACTCATATTTATTATACGCTAGATGCAACGATCCTACCTCATCATACCAGATCCCTGCCTCCCTGCAGATCTCTTTCCAAATTTTTGCAGACAACAGGGCTCTTTCATATAAACTTCCGTCCGGCTGACCGACAGGCCAGATCATTCCGAAATTGCGGATAGACGCACCCACGGCCCTATGCGTTCTTTCAATCACTTTTACGTCGTATTTTCTTATTGCCAATGCTCTTGCTGTGGCGATGCCCACAATGCCGGCACCTACGACTATTGCAGATTTATGCATAACTTAAATTTGAAGACGGAGTAAAGTATCGTTGGTATTTTCTTTTGAAATAAATAGATGAAAGTATGGTGAGCCCGGTTCCTAGTGCCGAAACTCCAACAATCATCTTTACAAAAAAGTCGCTGTACGAAATATTGCTATTGCTGAAATTTTTTACCAAAAGCACGACGTCACTCCCGAGATAACCAAAAGAATCAGCCACATAAATAATAAAACAGGCATTGCTGATGTAGCGGAAACTCGCAATCAATCTTTCAAACAACATACAGTTGAAAGGAACATATCCCATGTACAATCCAATACCCGTGATCGTCATCCACCAAAACGCGGAGAGTTGGTGGTAGACAAACGACAAAGTGCCGCCCAATGATAAAACAAACCCAAGGACGATTAAAAAATGATTGATCAGCAAAGCCCTGATATTTCTTTTTACATATACCAATAAACTCATGAGCACTAATACCAACAACGAAGATGGAATCTCAGTTTTGGTAAAGAGAGATATATCATTTGCGTGGCCTGTCTCTTTCCAGATATTCGCGGCAAAGTTGCTTCGGTAATCACGGATGATGGTGAGCATGACATAAACAACAAGCAGCATGAACAACCCCGGGAAAAAAGTTCTTATGAAATCGAGCCGCTCCTTTTTGTTCATGGGTTTCCGTTCAGTGCGCAATAGTATATCGTCTGCCGTAGGCTTTGGCGTTTTTTCCAACAGCCAGGTAAAAAATAAAAGCGGTATAAAAAATACCAGGCCCGTGACCCACGGCATCCACCATTGGTCAATACCCCATTTTAATAAAATAAATTTCCCGGCGCTCTGTGTAAATCCGGACGCAAAGATGAAACTTGAAGAAAGTGCAGCGCCGAGAAACTCCGTCGTTTTTCTTCCTTCCAAATAACTAAAGACCAGGCCGTAAATGACACCCAATGGAAATCCATTAATCAATAAAAAAACAATATTGTAAGGCGCAGGCACGATAGCAAAGAATAACAAGGCCACCCATGCAATGCCAATGAATTTTAAAATAATAAGGGTACGGTTTTTATTCTTCAATTCTGCCATGAATTTTATACCAAAAAATTTGCTCAGCGTATATCCTGCCGTTTGAGACATCACCAACCATATCTTATAGTCAACTCCCAAAAAATGCAGGCCCGCATATTCTGCTATTGTGAAGGGCTTGCGGAAAGCATACATACATGTGTAGACACAAAAGGCAGAAAGAGCGGCCAACAAAGTAGCCAGCCATGCAGGAGGTTTGTATGTCATCGATAGAGACATTACATTATGATCGACGGAATTTCCAGCAGGCTATTGATGATATGTGTTGGCCTTGAACTTTCTAATTCAGCTGTTCTGTATGCGCCTGTGGTAATGGCGATGTTGTAGCTGCAACCCACATTTTTTCCCTCTTCAATGTCAACGGCTGTGTCTCCCACCTTTGCTACCATCAAGGGATCGTCTATACCCGCGCGGTACATGAGTTGCTCGATCATGAAGGGGTGAGGCCGACCTTTCATTACTTCATCACTTGCAATGTAATCGTCGATCAATCCCTTTTCATTCCATTGAAAACGATGCACAATCACATCAGCAATATTTCTCGGGAACCCGGTGTTGAGAGCTACCGTGATGGATCTTTCCTTTAGTTGCTGAAAAAGTTCTTCTGCTCCTGGTGCAGGTTTCACTTCAGGTGAATATTCATAAAAATCAACCATCTCTTCAATGAAATCGTTATAGATCTCATCGATCATTTCATCGTGGTCCCGATAGCTATCGGGATCGATCCCATGTTTGTCGAGCATCATTTGGATCGCCAATTTTTTTTCGTAACCCATTAGTGGATTGATCTCCTCTGAAGAAATAACAATGCCCTGATTATTAAAAGCTTTTTGAAAAGCAGCGGCAACAAAATTTTTATCAGTGACTGTTGTGCCAGCCATGTCAAACACTACAAGCTTTACCGGCATAGAATTAATTTTTGTGAAAGCTACATTGCAATTGTAATGCATGATTAAAATGCAGATGAAGAAAACATTAATTCTGCATCATTAGGTGGTGGAAAGCCATTTGCTTATAAATCTCCAGCGAAGGCAATGGAACTCTTTCGACCTTGGCCTTGTCATCCCATTCGCGTATCTTGATAAATAAAAGGTAAAGTTTATCTGACTCAAATTGTTTTGCTTCGTCGTCATTCATTCTTCCACCTTGCTTGTCGAGTGTGATCTTGCTGGCATCTGAAAGCTTGTTGTAGTAATCGGGGTATTTAAAGGTCAAATACCTTTTTGCGGGCACATGGCTTTCTACGAGTCTTGCGATTTTCTCTGAAAACCCTTTTTCACGCAAATATTGACTACCCAGGCTTTCATGATCCATCACTCCATATCCATCCATTTGTGTTGTGTCAAAAACATGTTCACACAAATGACCGATGTCATGGAAGAAGGCGGCAAGGATCACTTCATCATCATAACCTTCGATTTCGGCCAGTTGCGCAGCCTGGCACATATGTTCAATTTGCGAAACGGGTTCACCGATGTAATCAGCAGCACCATGGACCTCGTACAAAGAGAAGATCTCGTTGACAACAATTTTTGCCTGGTCAGCATTCATAGAATTTTATTTACCGTAAATGGTTGAAATAGGTTCCATCACCGGATGTCCTGGTTTAAAATTAAATCCCAACAGAGCAGCGATCGTCGTGGCAATTTGCCGCTGGTACAAAGTTTCATTAGTTTTCATTTCACCTGATGGAGCTGTGTCCGGACCAATAGCCGCGATCCATATTTGTCCGGCATCCTTTATTTTTTCACCGTGATGCTTCCATTCCTCCTTTACAGCATTGCCGCGTCCATGATCGCAGGTGATGATCAATGTGGTTTTATTTTTATACTCGCGCATTGACTGAACAGTCTTCCAAAGATCGGCGATCATGGCATCTTCGGCATGAGCAGCGCCAAGATATTGATCATACAAGCCACCGTGTGCAAAATCATCCGTTTCGTCAAAAGCGATGTACAACACTTTGGGTCTATAGGCCTTTAAATATTCACGCGCCGCAAAATAGGTAAATACATCCGGCCTTACTCCAACCGGTCTTGGAGTAAGAAACTGCATATCATTGATCAGTTTCAATTCCGGGCTATTAAATTTTAAAGTATCCACATCAGCATTGACAAAAATTCCGCTGCGTGGACTGTTCAATATATAAGGAAACACATCCCAGGTTGAAAACACCGCCACTTTGTCTCTATACTTCGATTGATGATTGATGTACTCAAGGACATTTTCATTTTTATTCCAGATCTTATCATTTGAGTTTACACTATCGTCGGGATATCCTGTAAATATTTCGTTATACCCGGGATACGAAAACCAATATTTGTTTGCGTTATTCACTTTGTTTTCCTTCCACCGGTTGCCATACAGCTGCCCCTGCACCTGGATCGTGTTCCAGAAAAAAGGAAGAAGTTTCTTTCTTCTTTCTTCGGCTGACGATGCCCAGAATTGTTGCTTTGACGAAGCAGTATCATGAACATAAGTGCTGTCGTTGATCAGCACGCTGTCTGCACCGCCAAAAACCTCTTGCCACCGGAAGCCGTCGAGAGTCACAACAATAATGTTTTCCGTTTTTGACTGGGCATACAAAAGAGAAATAGAAAGAAAAAATATAAGCGATAAGAATGCTTTTTTCATGCTGGGTTTTTTAACAAATGTGCCACGGTTCTTCGGCGTTCATCCACTAGTTGAATACAACCGTGCACATTTAGATTTTAAGCTTTTAAAAAAGGCGACGCTTAGAAAAGAATCGCCGTGAGAAAACTGCTATGCTTGCAAAAAGAATTATTATTTAAGTAACCACATTACACCGTTGATATCATCATTGCCTCCATATTGCGATTGCAGGGCCGCCTCATAGTTCTCGGCATTTACGCTTTGCTCTGAACTGAAATATTTGTAACGCCATGCAATTCTTGATCCATTACCAGTGCCCGGACCTGTAGTGAAGTTGGGCACACCTGTTCTTCTGTAAGTAAAATAGGATTCGAATCCAGAATGACGAAACAAGGCGATGTATCTTTCCTTTAGTATTTGTGTAAGAGCCGTGGCATTATTAGCCGAATATTTTACGGAAGCCTGGTTATAGAAGTCACTAAACTCAAAATCTATGTTGTGCTGTGTATATACCGCCGTCGAACCAGGGCTTCCTGACTCAAGAAAG
>DASYSW010000410.1:0-11341 GCA_036002905.1 Chitinophagaceae bacterium | reverse complement strand
GGTTTCTTTGATCTTTCCCTTACCTCTGCCACCTGCATGTATTTGTGCCTTGACAACCGCAAAGCTGCTTCCAAACTGGGTTTTGATCTGCCTGTACGCTTCTTCCACCTCATGAACTGCGCCACAGGCGATTCCTTCCTGAACCGGTACATTGTATTTTTTGAGTAACTCCTTTGCCTGGTATTCATGTAAATTCATCTGAAAAATTTTGAGCGAAGTTAACGGTTAGAAATTATTTTCTAAGACCGCATCTGAATTCTATCCTTTGCGGCGGGTTAGTTGGGCCAGAACTAAATCAAACTTACAGAAGGAAGCAGCTCGCGGAAATCAAGCACTTAGAATGCACTGTTTTTTGATGATCTCTTTCAGTCGCTTCTTTATTGTTAGCATTTTTTATAGCGAGCGAGAATAAGGGTGTAAATAGTTTGGATAAACCGCCGGGGTTTCCCTTGTTTTGCAAACTCATCCTGGTTATATTCCCATCAATGCTTTTCCATGTGTAGATCGTTTCCATGGGGAAGGGGCCCATTATTGTTTTCATTACCATTTTTTGTTCCGCTGCATATTCCGCGATCTCGTAGATGTACACAAGAGCTTTGCCCATGAACCTGGCTTTAAACACAATTTGGGAACCAACTTGTAAAGGCTTTGGCGTTTTCCATTTGGCTGCTTTAATATTTACATACCATTTTGGAGCATTATCGGGGTTTGCAGAATATTCTGCCACTTTCTTTCTCGAGCAATTGATATCAATTTCTGTAGAAACATCAATCATTACAAAGGAAATTTTGGAAATATAGTATTTTAAAATTGGTCAACTGACGGGATCTGAATGAAAAACACTACCTGAACTGAATGGCCTTAACCGGTCTTACCTTCCTGACAATGATTGATGGAATCATCAGGACAAGAAAGCAAACCAGTAAGGTACATCCGCAGATCAGGGCTATTTGCCACCATACGATTTTTACGGCGGCCTCACTCATATAGTAAGCCTCTTCATTCAGTTTTATAAAGCCCGTACCCTGCTGCAACCAGCAAAGGCCAAGACCGAAAACGGCACCGAGAATAATTCCCGCAATAGTGATCAGAGTGGAATGCTGGAGAAATATTTTTTGCACAGTCCAGTTCCTCGCGCCCAGTGCTTTTAGCACGCCAACCATCCTGATTCGCTCCAACACCAAAATAATAAGACAGGTAATAAGATTTATAACCGCTACGGCTACCATAAACCCGATAAGCACATTTCTCGTTACATCCTGCATGCTCAGCCAGTCAAAGATGTTCGGATAAAGATCCCTTACAGTTTTTGTATCCCAGGTGGATGGGAACTTTTCAATCGTATAATAAATGTCATCGGAAACTTTTTGCATCTGGTGATAGTCCTTGAGAAAAATTTCATAGCCGCCAATCTCATTTGCCTGCCAGCCGTTCAATCGTTGAATCAGCTTGAGGTCGCCGATAGCAAAGGTTTTGTCGTAATCTTCAATGCCGGTTTTATAGATGCCGACAATTGAAAGTTTATCGGGTCGCAACGAACCATCGGGTCGTATAAAATAGATGACAACTTTATCGTTCAGATCTAATTTTAGTTCGTTGGCCGTATAACTGGAAATAATGATCTCGCGACTGTAGGTTGTATCATTAAAATTTAACCATCTTCCCTGTTTCAGGAATCGATGGATGTGATCAAAATTATAGCTGTTGTCCAACCCTTTCATCAAAACGCCGTCCATTTCGTCTTTGGTTTTCAGGATCGCATACTTAGTTGCAAACGGATGGATACTGACAACATTGGGGTTTTCCCGGATGAGTTGAACCACCGTATCGTTTTTTTCTATCTGCTCTTCCTCGGCGATGGTGCTTTTCAATGGCTGTTTATACTGCACCCGCACATGTCCCCAAAAGCTGAAGATTTTCTGGCTGACCGTTTCCTGGAATCCATTAGTAAATGCAAGGGTGACGATCATGACAGCCACGCTGATCGTTGTTGCCGCAACAGAAAGGCGTATGATGAACCGCGAAAAAGATCTTTGACGGTTAAATGCGATTCGGTTCGCTATGAAGCTTGCAACCCTCAATGGATAAATTTTGTCTCTTCGAAGATGTCTTGTGAACAAAAATAGTTGACTAAAAAGATTTATCCTCTTTTTTTCGGAATTTCACAATATGTTCGACGTATTGCTAAATAAACTCACTTTATGAAAATTTTCCTTACGGCATGGCTGGTAGTTTGTTTCATAATCAGCAGTGCGCAAATTCCCGATCATGTTTACAGGTCCAATATCCGTTCTGTAACTCTTACGCGGTACGCAGACACTTACAGTTATCCAGTAATGACTTTAAACAGTGCCGATCAATTTGAACTCCATTTTGATGACATGGATAACGATGTCAAAAGCTACTATTACACTTACTTGCTTTGTAATGCTGATTGGACCCCATCCACACTTTTTTCATTTGATTACATAAGGGGATTTCAAAATGTCCGGATAAGTGATTACAGGAATTCTTCAATTGCTATAACCCGCTATACACATTACGAAGCAGTGCTCCCAGATAGGAATTGTCTCCCTGTTCGTTCCGGAAATTATTTATTGAAAGTTTTTTTAGACGGGGATACTTCCAAAATTGTTTTTACAAAACGCTTCTTAGTGGTGGATAACAGGTCAACGATCGCTACGGAAATTCAACAGCCCTTTAATGCACAATGGTTCCAGAAATATCAAAAAGTAACTGTTGGTGTCACGCTGAACAGTACCGTTAATGTTTTTAATCAAAACGATATTCGTGTTGTCATCATTCAAAACTTTGCCTGGCCAACCGCAGTGTACCTGAATCGCCCGAATATTTTTCGGGGCAATTATTTTGGATACAACGACGAGGCTACTATTTCATTCCCCGGGGGGAAAGAATGGAGATGGATCGATCTTCGCAGTCTGCGGCTGATGACGGACCGAATGCAGCGTCTCGATAAAAATAAAACGATCACCGACGTATTTGTAAAGCCCGATGGAGAGAGGCTGCAGCAACCCTATCTTTATTATCGTGACCTTAATGGTTTGTTTACAATTGAAAATGGAGACAATGTTAATCCATACTGGCAGGGAGATTATGCCTATGTCCATTTCAGTTATTTTCCGCCCGCAAATCGTCCTTACGAGGGGAAGAACATTTATATCTACGGTGAACTGACAGGCTACGGAATCAATGACTCAACAAAGATGACATTTAATGCGGACCGCGGGGCTTATGAAAAAACTCTTTTCCTAAAGCAAGGCTATTACAACTATTCCTACGTCACGATAACCGATAGTCGGAATGGCGAGAATTTCTCAATTGCAAATACCGAAGGAAATTATTGGGCAACTGAAAATAACTACATGGTGTTGGTTTACTACCACGCTTTTGGGAGTCGCGCAGACGAATTGATCGGTTTCACTTCACTCAATTCACTTTTGCAACCAGTGGGAGGGCATTGAGGCGCAAGTCGTGAGTCGTGAGGACATCATTTACATAGTGGTTGCCTCGATTCACGTTTCACGTTTCACGTGGTCACGCTGATTTCTTGGCGTCTTCGAGGAATTTAGCCAAGCCAATATCCGTAAGCGGATGTTTTAATAAGCCAAGTATTGACTCAAGCGGACAAGTACAAACATCGGCTCCTGCCTCTGCACATTGCACAATATGATTTGGATTTCTGATCGATGCAGCCAGCACCTTGGTCTTAAATCCCTGGACCTTATAAATTTTTACGATCTGCTCGATCAATTGAACTCCGTTCCAACCGGTATCGTCTATTCTGCCAATAAAGGGGGAAATATATGCGGCTCCTGCCTTTGCCGCTAATATCGCTTGCCCTGCAGAAAAACAGAGAGTACAGTTTGTACGGATGTTATTGTTCGTGAACCAGTGCATTGCCTTTACCCCATCTTTTATCATCGGCACTTTTACGACAATATTTTGGTGAATGGCAGCCAGTTTTTTCCCCTCCTCGACAATATCCTTAAAACTGGTTGACACCACTTCTGCGCTAATATCACCATGAACCATTTCGCAAATGGTTTTGTAATGTTTGAAGATGGCGTCCTGGCCTTTGATACCTTCCTTTGCCATCAACGATGGATTAGTAGTGACCCCATCGAGTATTCCCAGTTCGTTTGCTTCTTTGATTTGATCAAGATTGGCTGTGTCGATAAAAAACTTCATAATGCCCCCATCCCCTAAAGCGGAGTCTTTTTAAGCTTTCTAAGTTTAGAGAAGCCGGTTATTTGTAAAATTTGTTGAGTAAAGAACAGAACCTTGAAGTGTGCGACGCAACGGAAGTTTGATACTAATTCAATTGCTGGCTACACAAACATCAAAAATTCGTCATTAAGGCTGCAAGTTAATCAAAAGACAGTGATTGGAATTCCCCTTTAGGGCATAGGGGCAAAAAAAAGGCAGGCTGATTACATCGCACCGCTACAACCGCCTATCCTTGCTGCCTTCCGGCCCTGGGGAGGTTGAGCAGGAGCTGGTCGTGTAAGACCTGCCGGCGCAAAGATAAGAAGTTAAGCCTTGATAAATTTTTCAGCAACAAAAAATCGCTGCTGTACTCTTCAGGTTGCTCATAAAAAAACCGTCCCGACAAGTCGGGACGGCGTGGTTGTAGGAGTTGGAAACTTCAATTAACCGAATAAACCACCTTTTTTAAGGGTTTTTACACCCTCACCAACTTTGAAACCATTGTGGTATACTTCAATTTTGTAATCACCGGTTTGGAAATCATTTTGACGAATAGGAACGCTCATTGCTTTGCGTGTACCTTGTTCATAATCCACAGACACCTTTGACGTATATGTCTTGTCGCCTTCGTTGCGGGTAGTAAATGTTCCTGAGTTCATTGCAGGATCAGAAATCACTTTACCATCCGGAGCCGTAACAATTACATACATGTCAGCAGGACCTGATTTAGCGATACGGTTTTCAACATCAAAACTGACTACGAGTTTGTCAACGCGTTTTGCAGTACTTGTAGTTTTTTCTTTACCGTTTTTCTTTTCGTGGATCGGGCTGATCTGGAAGTTAGAAGCGCTAAATGTTGAAGCCACGTCAACTGTCGATGCTAATTCATCCTTTTCAGCGGTTGTGGTTTGCAGGTTTTGCTGAAGAGTTGTTTTTTCTTCAGTTAACTGTGTGTTAGCAGAAGTCAATTGCTGATTTTCACCAGTAAGTCTTGCATTGTCAGCTTCAAGATTTTCGATCTTTGAATTCAGCTGGTTGATAAGATCCTTTGCTTTTGCTAATTCAGCCTGGGTAGCATTTTTCTTCTTCAAAATGCTGTTGATCTCTGATTTTAACTTTGAGATCTCAGTGTTCTTGTCCGTCAACTGACCCTGCAGGTTGTTGTTATTTCCTGTGATAGAGTCAAGGCGAGATAACGCGTCATTGTACAGCATTTGTACAGAGTCTCTCGCAGACATGTACGCTGTTTCTTTTGTCTCATGACTTGTAATTTCCTGCGAGGACTGGTTGTTCTTGTAGAGCCAGTAACCCCAAGTACCTAATAATGCTGCAGCCAGGACGCCAATAATAATGCCTTTATTATTGCTACCTCTTGGCTGAGGGTTTGGAGTAGCTGAAGGATAATTAGTGTTTGTCATTGTCGAAGGTTTTTATGATATAAAATTTTATTTACTCAGCTGATCTTTGCAAAATCCCCGCTGGGCGCGGGTGGGTTTATTCATTTTGAAGTTTCAGCCTGTCCCTTTTTTCGAAAAACCGTGCCAGAATTAACATTTTGGTGACTATGTTAATTTATGGGGTATATAAACCTTGTACCTTAGCGTATTATGCTTGCAAATACAATTATTTCTGAGTGGAAGAAAGGAACTTACAAACCTGTCTACTGGCTGGAAGGCGAAGAGGAATACTTCATTGACAAGGTAATGAAGTATGCAGAAAGCAATATTTTAAATGAATCTGAAACAGGGTTTAATTTATCGGTGTTTTATGGTAAGGATGCTGACTGGGCGGCCGTTATAAATGCCTGTCGCCGTTACCCGATGCTTTCAGACAGGCAGGTTGTATTGTTGAAAGAGGCGCAACAAATGCGCGATATAGATAAGCTCGAAGCCTATATTGAAAACCCCCTTACCTCCACCATTTTTGTGGTCTCTTATAAGGAAAAGAAAGTTGATGGTCGTACGAGGTTGGCAAAATTGCTGAAAGAGAAAGGTGTCGTGCTGACCACAAAAAAATTATACGACAACCAATTGCCCGAATGGACGGAAGAGTTGGTAGAGTCGAAGGAACTAACTATCTCCCAAAAGGCACTGATGTTGCTCGTGGATCACATTGGCAATGATCTGTCCCGGATAGAGAACGAGATCGATAAAATTGTGATCAACCTTGGAAAAAGAAAGGGGATCACGGAGACAGATGTTGAGCAATACGTGGGCGTAAGCAAGGACTTTAATGTGTTTGAGTTGCAGGCTGCACTTGCAGCTAAAAATCTTCCTAAGGCAATCCGGATCATTCAATATTTTGAAGCAAATCCAAAAGCTGCTCCCATCCAGTTGATACTTCCATCGTTGTATGGATTTTTTAGTAAAGTCTTTATGATCTATGGGTTAAACACAAAGGATGAAAAAACAATAGGAGCTTCTTTAGGCATTAATCCTTTTTTTATAAAAGATTATTTGAGAGCAACCAATGTTTATAGCTACGCCGATGTTGAAAAATTATTATTGTTGTTGAGCGATTACAATCTTAAAAGTATCGGGATAAATAATTCAGGAACCAGTGACGCTTCCTTGTTAAAGGAGATGGTAGTAAAGATGATTGCCTGAACTGATTAGTAAACGACAAATATTTAAATGTAAGACCATGAAAAAATCTATTTCATGTTTGATCATAAGCTGCTGCGTCTTACTACTGGGTTGTTTTGAAACGACACAGGAAGTGACTATCAATAAAGATGGGAGCGGAATGTTCACCAACACCACCGATCTGAGTAATATGATCGCTCTCCTAAAGCAAATGGGTAGTGAAGAAGCAGATAAGATGAAAAATGCTGATACGACAATCTCCTTAGCAGGGGTTGCGGATAGCATAGCCGGTCTTACGCCAGAGCAAAAGAAAATCGTGGATAGAGGCACGATGAAGTTGACGTTGAATATGCAGGATGAAAAGTTAGTCGTCAAATTAAATTTCCCCTTTGAAAAACTGACTGATTTAGGACCGTTAAAAGAGGTGTTGCCGAGGTTGTCAGTATCGGCTTTAAAGAAACTGCCTGGTGGCGACCAAATGCCTGCCGGAAGCGGCGGTGCAGATAGCTCGAGTTCTAAAATAAAAACCTTTGATAATTATTTTGATGATACCATTTCCAAAAAACTTATTTCAAAAACCCTGAATAAAGTGAAATATGCAACTGCAGCTGATGATGAGTTCATGAAGTCACTTCAACAAATGTCAGGCATGGGCTCTCCGATGACCGTGAATTATGTCATCAATCTTCCCCGGCGTGCGAAGAGAGTGGAGGGTAAAGCTGTAAAACTATCTGACGACAAAAGGAAGGTCACCGTTTCAGTAACGAGTGATGACTTTTTTAATGATCCTTCGAAATTTGAATACCGCATCGAGTATTAACGCTAATAGACGCTGATGATCGCTAATGGACGATAATGAAATGGATAAGATAATCATTGTAGGCGGTGGAGTTGCGGGGCTTTTTGTTGCCAGGGAACTATCAAGGCATAGGTATGACATTACTATTCTCGAGGCTACTAACCGTCTCGGTGGTCGGATCCACACAATAAGAAATTCATCATTTACACAACCCGTTGAGAAAGGTGTTGAATTTATTCATGGTAATCTTCCATTGACCATTCAATTATTGAAAGAGGCAGGGATCGAGTACAATGTTGTGCGAGGTAATATGGTTCGTGTTGTAAATGGTAACTGGGAGACCCAGGGTGATTTTACCCTTGGCTGGGATGAGTTAATGAAGAAGATGAATTCAATAAGACAGGATACGACCATGGATGAATTTCTTAAAGAAAATTTTAGTGATGAAAAGTACAACGAGCTCAGGACATCAGTGGTACGTTTTGCAAATGGCTTTGACCTTGCCGATACTTCCAGGGCCAGCGTACTTGCTTTGAGAGAAGAATGGATGGGAGAGGAGGATAAACAGCACAGGGTCCCTGGTGGATTTGATCAGCTGATAAATTTTTTGGAGAAGGAATGCCTGGAATCGGGCGTTGCTATTCTCCCGTCTACGGCCGTTACTGAAATTAATTGGCAAAAGAATGATGTTAAAGTCATCACGTCAAACGGGAAGACACATGATGCATCGAAAGTGATTGTTACTACTTCACTTGGTCAGTTTCAATCCGACCAATCAATTATTTTTCACCCGGGCATTGATAATTATTTCCAGGCTGCAACGAAAATCGGTTTTGGGACAGTCGTAAAAGTTATGCTGGAATTCAAAGAGGCTTTCTGGGAAGAGAAGAAAAAAGGAATCGGTTTTCTTTTTACAAATGAGATCATTCCGACATGGTGGACGCAGTCCCCCTCTTCCTATCCCTTACTCACCGGGTGGGCCGGTGGGCCACAGGCATGGGCGGTAGATGACAAGGACGATGCGACGATCCTGGATATGGCCATCCGATCTTTATCAAATGTTTTTCAAAAAACGGTCGGGGAATTAAACCAGATTCTGATTGCGTCGGCAGTTGTCAATTGGAAAAATGATCCTTACTCACATGGAGCTTATAGTTATGATACTGTCGAATCAATCGGGGCAAAAAAGCTATTGAATACCCCGACTGAAGAAACAATTTTTTTTGCGGGTGAAGGTTTTTATGAAGGTCCTTCTCCCGGAACGGTGGAGGCAGCGCTGGTCTCAGCGAGGGATGTCGTGGAGAAAATAGTGAGTAGGGAGTAGGAAACAACTACATCAACTGTCTTTTGTAAAGCTGTATTGCATTTTCATACCCGAGGTAGATCGCATCGCAAATGAGTGCGTGACCAATGCTCACTTCATCCAGCCACGGAATGTTCTGTTTCAAAAATTTTAAATTATGCAGGTCAAGATCATGGCCCGCATTTAATCCAAGTCCTACCTCCTTAGCTTTTTTTGCAGCTGCTACATAAGGCACCACGGCCCTGTCTCTTTTACCATGAGCGTATTGTTTGGCATAACCTTCCGTGTAAAGCTCTATGCGATCGGTACCCGTTGCGGCTGCACCTTCCACCATTTCGATAAGCGGATCAACAAAAATGGAAACACGAATCCCTGCATTTTTAAAGGTCGAGATCACATCCCTGAGATAGTCTTTGTGTTTGATCGTATCCCATCCATGATCAGAAGTTAACTGGTCAAGTGCATCAGGTACGAGAGTGACCTGGTGCGGTTTTACTTCAAGCACAAGGTCAATAAATTTTTGTTCAGTACAATTGCCTTCGATGTTAAACTCGGTGGTGATGATCTTCCTGATCTCTGTTACATCATGATACCGGATATGACGTTCATCAGGCCTGGGATGAACAGTAACTCCGTCCGCTCCAAAGCGCTGCGCATCGATGGCCGCCTTTACCACGTCAGGATTATTACCGCCCCTGGCATTCCGAAGCGTCGCAAATTTGTTGATATTAACAGATAGTTTGGTCATGTGAAAACGATATAGAAGAAACAAATTTAAAATCTAATTCTTTACAATGGCAACAAGCCTCGCCGGCAAATCTGTCATGGTTTAGCAAATTATATAGGAAAACACAGGTTTTCAATTCATAGTTTTATGAAAAGTTTTATGAGATTTTATTTGTTTGCGGTCGTGCTCGCCTTCTTTATTGTTAATGACGGTTGCTTCGCACAACAAGGACCGCTCCCTGCCAGCGAAATAATGCGGGAAGCTATGCAAACCGCGGCTAAGGAAAAGAAAAATGTTTTTATTATTTTTCACGCTTCCTGGTGCGGTTGGTGTCATAAGATGGACACCGCGATCAACGATAAAACCTGCAAGGATTTTTTTTACAAGAATTACGTCATCAGGCACCTGGTGGTGGATGAATCCCGCGACAAAAAGAATCTTGAAAATCCCGGCGCCAATGACTTGCGGTCAAAATACCACGGTGATAACGAGGGCATCCCGTTTTGGTTGATCTTTGATAAAGATGGCCATTTACTTGCGGACTCTCAGATCCGCCCGAATGGCGCAAGTACGGATACAAAAGGAGAAAATGTAGGTTGTCCGGCCACTGAGAACGAAGTAGCTTATTTTATCGGGGTGTTGAAAAAGACGTCGCAGATCACTGAGGGGGAACAGGCTGCTATTCAGAAAAGATTCAGACAAAATGAAAATAATTAAACTCTCCAGATCACAATAACCTTGCGAATCGCTGCCTGGCTTTTTTGTTTATCCAGACTGAGACACTTCCTCCTTTGCAATAAAACTCTGCTCCGCCATTTTTATCCAGGGTAATTTCTCTTTCCACTTTCCCAAGGCAATCAACAAAAACCTGGTTTGCATGTTTTTTTCCGAGCTCCATGTATTTCCATCCATCATCACCGCTACTCAACAAAATTGCACAGCCGCTGTTTCTTTTTTCTCCAACGCCTTCTCTGGTCCATCCAACAGTGGTCTTATGATCGAAATAATCACGTTGTTCGCCGTAAGAAAGAAATTTCCTGGTAAGGATTAAGGCAGGGAGGTCAATTACTTTTTTTAATACGATATGATGGTCTTTTCCATCTTTGCCTTTGTCAGTGTATTCGGCTCCGTAAAGATCGGGATAGAAAATGCATGGAATCCCCTGCTCACGCAATAAAATGATGGCATAAGCAATAGGGTTACACCATTCGGCGATAGGCTTTTCCAATAATTGTAAAGGTTGTGAGTCATGATTGCTTACAAAACTGATCGTTAACTCCGGGTGCAGAGAAATCAACGTATTTTCAAATATTTTGCTGATATCGTAGTCCCGACCCTGCTGCGATAGGCGGTAGAAATTGTGATGTAACGGGGCATCAACCAATTGTATGCGGCCCTGCGAAACTTCAATGTATTTTACAAGGCTTCCGGCGTTCTGATCATTCCAATACTCACCCATAAAAAACAATTTTTTGGGTGAAAAGCTATTCATATGGTCGATCCATTCACTAATAAAACCGGGGCTAATGTGCTTTACAGCGTCCAGCCTGAAGCCATCTGCGTCGCTCGTTTCCAGGAACCATCGGCCCCAGTACTTTAATTCCTCTCTCACATTCGGGTTCCTGAATTCGATATCGGTAAAACTCAGGTAATCATAATTGCCATATTCCTCTTCGGCCAGCTTTTCCCACTCCTCGCCG
>DASYSW010000409.1:0-4399 GCA_036002905.1 Chitinophagaceae bacterium | reverse complement strand
TAGCTTCTTGAGAATATTATACCGGTGCACCTCTACGGTTTTGACCGATATGTTTAACGCGTCAGCAATTTCTTTGGAAGAAAAGCCTTTTTTGATAAAAGAAATGATCTCTATTTCTCTTTGTGATAATGCATTGAGACCCGACTGTTGGTCGTCGCCGGAAATAACCTGTTCTGAAAGGATGTTTTTTATTTCTTCGCACACATATTTCTTCCCGTTGTAGACTTCCATGATGGCTTTGAACATCTCCTCTCTTGAAGAGTTTTTTGTAACATAACCCATCGCGCCTTTTTGCATCATCTTACGGGCATACGTCGGCTGGGTATGGAGTGAAACGCCTAAGATTTTTGAGCCGGGGGAAAACTTTCTTATTTGTTGAGTGGCCTCGATCCCATTGATGCCGGGGAGGTTTATGTCCATGATAACGATGGCAGGCCTGAGATTTTTTGCCATTTCTACTGCGTCTTCGCCACTACCACATTCGGCAACAACGTAGAAGCGTGGGTCGGAATTAAGAATAAAGCTCCAGGTCTCTCTGACAAGGGTATGATCATCTGCAATGAGGATGGTAATTTTTTCCATAGTGATTATAAATTCAATTGACTTACACGATGGTGAGGTAATTCGACTACTAATGCACAGCCTTTTCCGGGATGAGTGTTAATTGTTAGTTGTCCACTCAACAAATATACCCTATTCCGTATATTGTTCAGGCCTGCGCCTTTTTTTGTGGAAAACGAATCGAATCCTTTACCATTATCTTTTATAGTTAATTGAACTCTTTTTTTATTGTTTGAAAGTTCTATTGTTGTCCGCGTCGCATTTGCATGCCTGACAATATTATTTAAAGCTTCCTGCGTTATGCGGAACAGGGTCAGTTTCTGGTTTTCGTTTAATCCAGTTTCATCGATCTTCTCGTGAACAAAGACCGCATGGATTTTCTTTGTGGCATTTATGCTTTCTACAAGGTCCTCGATCGAGTCCAGGAGGCCAAGGTCTTCAAGACTTGGGATCATCAGCGACTGTGACAGCTTTCGTATTTCGGTGATTACACTGATTATATTTTTTGAACTTTTTTCGATCAGTTGATCTTTTAATTCCGGGTTTGCAATGGCGAGGTCGAGATAAAGTTTAGTAGTAGTAAGAACCTGGTTGACGTTATCGTGCAGTTCTTTGCTGATCTCTGTTCTTTCCTTCTCCTGCGTGCTGATCGTTGCTTGTGTGATCGCCTTTTGCTGGTTTAATAACTCTTCCTCCAGTCTTTTCTTTTCAGTGACATCCTGCGCAGCTCCTATCATTCTATAAGCTTTACCTTCTTTGTTTCTCAAAATATAGCCCCTGTCATAGATAGAGGCGTAGTCGCCATTCTCCCTCCTGAACCTGTACTCTACGTCAAAAATGTTTTCATCCTTTGCATTGAGGATTTTGAGAATCACTGTTTGGACTCTTGACAGATCTTCATGATGTACTCTTTCCAGCCACTCGTTGATATGTTTGATGTTTTTATTCTCCTTAACGCCATATACTTTCCTTAATCCTTTTGGGTCGCGGTAAACCTCGTTGGTCTCAAGATTCCAATCCCAAATAAGGTCATGGGTGGCATTTGCAACGATATCGTATCGTTCGTTGGCAAGGCGGTATTCTTCGTTTGTCTTCTTTAGCGAAACCTCTGCATTTATTATAGCTGTGAGGTCAGTGATCATCACCAGCAGGGCCTCCTGGTTGTTGTAAGTAAAATTATTTGACCTTACTTCCACGTAAACTTCTTCACCATTTTTCTTGCGATGCTTCCATATTTGTTCTTCCCCCGTTTTGCCCTCTCGGGCGTTTGAAGCCTCTTCAAAAAGGGACATTTCTTCATTCACCGTTATAGCCGTAAAAGTCATCGACGCAAATTCTTCTTTTGAATATCCGTAAAAGGCTATAGCGGCGGGGTTTACTTCAAGGAATTTTAATGATTCAATGTCATAAATCCAGGCGGGGAAGGGGTTATTCTCAAAAAGAAAACGATAAAATTGTTCTGAGTGATTTGATTGTTCTTTCGATGAAGTTTTTACAAGAGAAGGTTGATCAGCTTTGAATATTTTCTTTCTCGATCGCACTCACGTAAGTTAAGGATGAGGGGCTAAAGTAATTTGTAATCGCAATATAGCAATGACAGGCTCGTTAAATTTTTAAGATTCATTCATCTATCGCCACTAAGAGTTTTCACTTGAATTTTTTTAAATGTCCTTTCTTAATTGTAACCTTACACTCTGTTTTAAAATAGCATTTCATGCAAAGAGTCCTAACAGCATGGCATAGCCCGGCATTAAATAACGAGATGCCCGTTGCTATTTACGGCCACTACGGGTTTGCTCTATTATTGGTCCCGACCGCTTCTGCGGACTACCTGGAATATGAACGGTTCCAGTTGATGGATTCGCTCCAGCCTCATATTGAGAGTGGAAAAGTGAAGGTCTTCTCTATCAACAGCATTAATAGTGAAAGCTGGATGAATAACCACATGGATCCGCGTCATAAATCGATACGTCATCAGCAGTTCAATGATTACGTTTTTAATGAAGTTGTTCCATTTATCCGGAGTGAGACAAGTTATGAAACGCCCATTATCACTTGTGGTGCTTCATTTGGTGCACTGCACAGTATGAATTTATTTCTGAAACGTCCTGACCTCATTAATGGAGTTGTGTCGATGAGTGGAGTGTATGACCTTACAGAGTATACAAAGGGTTATTTTGATGACGATGTCTATTTCAACAGCCCGATGCATTACATGCCAAACCTTACTGATCATCATGTGCTCGAGCAAATCAGGAGAAGCGGTCACATTCATATTTTGACAGGAAGTGGCGCTTATGAAGATCCGTCCAGCAGTGGTCGTTTTGCAAAAATTTTGTACGAAAAGAATATTTGGTACGAGCTCGATACGTGGGGACATGAGTGGCCCCATGACTGGAATACATGGAGGACAATGTTGCCTCAATATCTTGCTACAAGATTTTAACAAGGCCAATTTGGTGAAACAAATGTGTGGGATATTACTCTAAAATTCATATTCCCGCGAGATACTGTTGGTTTATATACTTTGCTACGTCGACGAGGTTTTTTGTTTTTTCAAATACCTCAAGCTGCCGGTCTGCACCCGTCCCATTTTCCAGCATCTCCTTTACATAAGCCAATCTGTGCCTGCTTCCGAGATTGTCGACCACATCATCAACAAAATCGAGCAACTCATCAATCAACACTCTTGTGTTGACCTCTTCTTCTTTTCCAAAATCAATAAGCCTTCCATCGATACCATAACGGCTGGCTCTCCATTTGTTTTCATTGATCAATGCGCGGGAATATTGAATGAAGTTCATGTTCTGTGAGCGCAGTTTGTAAATTTTTGCGCACACGGCCTGGAATAAAGCGGCTAATGCAATTGTTTCATCAACGGTCATCGGTACATCGCAGATCCTGAATTCAACAGTATTGAAAAATGGATGGACGCGAAGATCCCACCAGATCTTTTTTGCATTATCAATACAATTTGTTTTTACCAGCAGTTTTACATAGTTCTCATATAATTCAATGCTATCAAATGCTTCGGGAATGCCTGTCCGTGGAAATTTATCAAACACTTTTGTCCGGAAAGATTTATAACCCGTTTGTCTTCCCTCCCAAAAAGGCGAATTGGTGCTTAGTGCGTAGATATGTGGCAAAAAATATCTTGTTGAATTGGCAATATGATTTGCCATTTCGCGGGTCTCCATCCCGACATGTACATGCAGGCCAAAGATCAAATTGCTGCGAGCTGCTTCCTGCAATTCGTTGACGATCTCATTATAGCGGGCGTGATCGGTGATCAATTGACTTTCCCAATGACTAAAAGGATGCGTGCCAGCGGCACCCATCGCAAAGCCAAGTCCGTTAGCTATTCCAGAGATCGTTTTTCGCAATTGCGCGACATCCTTATATGCTTCATCAACATCAGCGCATATATCGGTGCCTACCTCAACGACGGCCTGGTGCATTTCAGCTTTCACTTTGTCCTTGATGACCTTCTGTCCTTCATGCACAATTTTCTGTTCATGACTTTTTAATTCGTAGGTTGCCGGGTCAAGAACCATGTATTCTTCTTCAACACCAAGAGTAAAGCTTTTGTAATTGAGGGCAGCCATGCTGTTGATTTAAGATTTAGGAGTTTGGAATTGGAAATTAGGTGTCTTGATTGCATTGTCTTTTGACGCATTGGGCCTGTGCGGGTACGAAATGTATCCATTTGTAAGTTTAAAAACTAGCTCACATTTTTGTTCTCCTGCTGTTAACTCCTCTGAAGTTATATAGCTTTCGTCGAAAGCGGTAGCCAGGTTTTCCATTGTTTCAGTATCAGAACCTCTTGCTATGATAAAGA
>DASYSW010000408.1:0-8169 GCA_036002905.1 Chitinophagaceae bacterium | reverse complement strand
AACATGAGATCGACTACATTTTTGACAGCACTAAGTTTGAAAAACGATTTGGCCTCGTCGCCACGGAGCCCCAGGATGGCGTGAGGATTATGATGAATTATCTGAAGGGATTGAGCCCGAGCCGTTGAATCTTTTTCCCCGATGAATCTCACCGCCAAATTCATTGCGCATGAGTTAAGTGGACTCATCGGAAGAAAAGGTGGCTGAACATAGGTACCCTGTTAAGCCCAATATTCTTTCATTTTACCCCTCAAAAAAGAAACGCTTCGTTCCAATTGTTCAAACCCATCGACACCATCCTCGATGCTGATCCACCCATCAAACCCTACCCTCTTTAATTCAGTAAAAATGGCGTCATAATCATTGAGACCCTTGCCAATTTCACCATGTGATAAACGCTTGGCGTATCCAACCCCCGCTTCTTCCTTTCGCAGATCTTCGATCGTCCCCTCTTTAAGATAACGATCACTTGCATGCATGGTAACTACGCGGGTGGAAACACGTTTTAATAATTCAATGGGATCTTCTCCCGCGAGATATGTGTTGCTCGGATCATAGTTGACACCGAAATTGGGATGATGAATCCGATTGACAAGCAGACAAAATACATTCATCTTTTGAGCAAATTCAGGATATTCCCAAAAATCATCTTTATAATGATTCTCGAGAATAAGAGTAATATTCTTTTCAGCTGCGTAAGGCAAGCAGGTTTCGATACATTGTGCAGCAAATTCGACACCTTCATCAACGGAAAGTGCAGGCCTTCTCTGTCCGGATAACACACGACAATACGAACCACCTAGTTCATGGATCATGTCTATCCACTTTTTCTGTTTTGAAATTTCATTGTCGCGAAAGTCTTTATCTGGATGTGTAAAGTCGGGCGAACAACACAACATCGGAATTTGCTTTCCTTTGTCTTCCACTTGACGTTTGAAGCCGCTCCAGTTTTTTTCATTCTTCATTTCTAAAAAACCGGCATACCACTCAAGTCCATCAATGTCAAGAGCACATCCCATATCAATCCATTCTGATAAGCACATATTTCCGTCCACGCACAAAGCCTTCATATACGCTTTAGGGAATGCTGCTAACCTTGGCATGATTTATCGATTATTTTTTCTCAGCTGCGGAAGGAATGGTGGAAGCATCTTTGGGTGGATTGCGGCCGATAAAGGGATGTTGTTCGATGTCGAAAACCTGCCCGCTCACAGGTCCACATTCATCAGCAAGCCAGTATATCGCAGCGGCGGCTATCTCTTCCGGTAAAAAAATTCTCCCTGACGGTGCATACACACGTGGCAGTTCTGCATACCAGTCATCTTTTAACCCGTGATCGCGTTTGCGTTGAATTTCTCTTTCTGTAAGTACCCATCCCGGGTTAATTTGGTTGACACGCACACCATACTCACGATGAAGAGTATCGCCAAGATTTCGGGTCATCGTCATCAGTCCACCTTTTGATATGCTATATGCAAGAAGATTAGGTTCCCCACTGTAAGCATTCACCGAACCAATATTGAGTACACAGCCTTTTGTTTTTGCAAGATGAGGAAGCGCAGCCCTGGTCAGCGCAAAGGGCGCGACAAGATTGATTCGTAACACTTCTTCAAGAAAATCGGTATCGGTGGTTTCAATATTGGATGAAACAATAGCAGCGGCATTGTTTACAACTGCATCCAATTTTCCGAAAGTCTTCACTGCAATGTCTATCAATCGTTCAGCGGCACCATTGTTAGTGATATCTTCTATGTGCAATACAGCAACATCATTAGGTAACTGTGACATAACCTCCTTTCCCAAATCTCTTTCCAATCCATGTATCACAACTTTTCCTCCTTCTGCAATGCATCGCAATGCGATCGCTTTACCAATGCCCGTGGTACTTCCCGTAATAATAACGACTTTGTTTTGCAAGCGCATGTCAAACTGGTTTAAGCACACTCTTTACAATGAGCCCCTCGTGCATTTTTTCAAAAGCCTCATGCCATTCGGTAATGGGCCATATTCCGCCGACAATGTGCTGAACATTCAATTGCCCTGATGACAGAAGCGCTATCACTCTTTCCCATATCGGCCAGTTGTGGCTAAAGCTTCCCTGCAACGTGGCATTCTTTTGCACCAAAAGGTCGAGAGAAAAATTCAGTGGGTCAAGTCCCCATCCCACTTTGCTGATCTGTCCGTTAGGTCGAACAAGTTCCAGCGCAGTTTTTAACGTAGCACTTATTCCTGCTGCATCGATCACGCAATCTGCGCCAAGACCATCCCGTTCCATCGCCCATGAAGAAGCGTCACCCGTAATCGTTTCACATCCATATTTGGCTGCAATCGCAAGCCTGCTTTTATCACTAGCTAATCCCACAACAGCAACGTCTCCACCGCAGAGTTTAGCCATTGCTGCACATAATATGCCTATTGTGCCGGGACCAATAACAATCACACGATCTCCTGGCTTGATATGAGCATTTTCAATAACTGCATTGTAGGCTACACAACAAGGTTCTGTTAAGCAGGCATATTCGAATGAAAGATGGTCCGGAATTTTGTGCAGGCAGCGCGAAGGAACTCTTACATAGCGGGTCATTGCACCATCAACCCCATTACCAAAACCCATGCGCGTTGGATCAAGATTATACAACCCACGACGCGACATTGGATTGGTGACATCGATCACAGCTGCCGTTTCGCTCACCACGCGATCGCCTTCTTTCCAATCTGTGACACGTTTGCCAACTTCAGCGACACGACCTCCGAATTCATGACCTAACACAACCGGGTAATTCACCTTCCAGCTATGATCGGCTGTCCACTGGTGCAAATCGCTCCCGCACACACCCACATTCGAAACTTCAAGCAATACATCATCTTCACCGATCGAAGGTTTTTCAATCTCACGAATTTCGACAGAGCCTTTTTCGCGTGCATAGTTTACAACCGCGGCAAATTTCATATACAAAAGTTAACTGAATAAAGTTAATGATGAACGCAATACATTTTCGATCTTCAGTGGTGACCGACTGCAACGTCACCATACGCATGTATTTTCTGACATATTAGCCGTAACGAACCTTCAAGATCACCGTCAGCAGTTTTGAATGCATCTGCATCAATCGTTAACGGTGCGCCAAGAACAACCAGGGGCGCTCCATATTCGGGACAACGAATCGCCTGATCAAGACTCAAGCCGCCAACTGCCTGGACCGGAATATTTACGGCAGTTACAACTTCTTTCAGCTGGTCCAGTGGGCTCGGCATTCTTTTGCCGCCTGCGGCAATACCGCGCCGCTCGTCGTACCCAATATGATGAACAATGTAATCGCAGCCCAGGTCCTCGAGCCATCTTGCACCATCTACCATATCCGGGCAAGCGAGATTATCACCCATAACTTTTATTCCAAAATCTCTTCCTGCTTTCACCACGCATTTTATGGTTTCGGCATGTGCTCTTGCCATCACGACAACATGACTTGCACCGGCACCAGCCATCATTTCAGCTTCGAGATAACCCCCGTCCATTGTTTTGAGATCAGCAACGATCGGTATAGCAGGAAAAGCGTCTCTAAGTTTTTTGACGCCGTGAAGTCCTTCAGCCAAAATAAAAGGTGTTCCCGCTTCCAACCAGTCCACACCTGCACGTAATGCCATGGCTGCTGTTTCAAGCGCTTCATCAATATCGGTGAGATCAAGAGAGATTTGAACAATGGGTTTCATTCAGTAATAGGATGCCGTGTAAGAATCGATTCCAACCTTGTTGAAGGTACACAAAAGATCATTGACTATATTGCGCATTACGCCTTGATGATGTAATCATTGACATTGCCAAGGAAGATACCATGTTTGAAATAAGACAAGCCAAATCAGAAGATCTCAACAAAGTTTATAAATTATATAAAAAAGTTGCTACCGCGACAACCGGACTTGCCCGTTCTGGTGACGAGATCACCGATGATTATGTCCAAAGCTTCATGAAAAATTCAAGTGATTCAGGAATCGAACTTGTTATTGATAACCCCGATAATCCAGACCAAATAATTGCAGAAGTTCATTGTTACAGGCTTGTCCCAAGAACATTCAGTCACATTCTAACTGAACTGACCATCGCGGTCGACCCGGACCACCAGGGCAAAGGAATAGGCAGAATGATCTTTACACATTTACTCGATCTTATCAAAAATAATAGGCCCGATGTCTTGAGAGTGGAATTGATCTCAAGGGAAACCAACCTGAAGGCGATTTCCTTTTATGAAAGCATTGGGTTTATCCGGGAAGGCAGATTTGAGAAGCGAATCAAAAGTGACAACAACGAATTAGAGGCTGATATCCCAATGGCCTGGTTTAATCCTAACTTTGAACAACAACCCAAAAGGTTATCAATTTAATCACCTAATAATTATGGAAGATTTTAAACTACCGGACGATTTGAAATACAATAATGGGTTTATAAAAAACCCAACTTCCTATCTTAAAAACAGGGAGTGTATATCGTGGCTTTACCTTGTTGGTGAAGAATTCTCTAAAATGGAAAACGGCATGTCTTACGACCAGGTCCAGGACGCAACACCTTATAGTGTCAATGTAATAAGTGACCCGCCGCTGACATTGAATCTTGAGCTGGCTACTCAACACGTGAATGCTCTTGATTCGCTACCAAGACCTACGCTCATTTCTTGTCGCACGGGTCCGAGGGCTTCTGCTGTTGCTTATATGTATTCAGGACTGAAACTTGGAGCAGAGCCGGATGATGTTATTGCTGCAGCTGAAAAAGACAATGCGCCATTCACAAAAGTCGATGAATATAAAAACTGGGTTCGTTCATCAATAGAATCCCTTCGCAAAGCTTTGGACGAGACTAAATAGCTTGGTGCATACGAAGCCGCTACAATTAGCTCAGCTTTAGCGGCAATATTTTTGTAGTATGCATCTATACAATTCCGGTAAAATATAGAATGACCATCGGTGAAAATTTCGATAACCTCTTTCAGCAAGCTGTATCAGCCATTGATGCTGGGAATGAAGAGACACTGAAGCAATTATTGGATACTCATCCCGAGCTCGCAACAAATCGTCTCTATTCTCCCGGTGAATGGGTTACCACTGTTATCGGTGACGCATTGAAAAGTTTTTTCAAAGACCCGTATTTGCTTTGGTTTGTTTCAGAAGATGCCGTGAGAAATGGTAAACTGCCGAAGAATATTGCAACCATCGCCTCCATAATTATACAGAAAGCAAAATCCGCAAAAGAAGTAAACCTGCAGGAGCAACTCGACTATGCGTTAAGGCTGATTGCATGGTCAACTGTCGCTCGTGATTGTGGTGTGCAGATCGAGCTTCTCGATGTGTTGATCAATTCTGGCGCAAACATCAATAGTGTTAGTAATGATGCTTTGGTCAATGGAAATGTTGATGCGGCGAAGCACTTAGTAGAACGGGGAGGCAAATTGACATTACCTACCGCTCTCTGTTTGGAGAAATGGGAAGAGGCGGATGCGCTTGCTGTCAATGCAACCCGCGATGAAAAACAATTCAGCCTTGTTCTTGCTGCACTGATCGGAAAAGCAGCCGCTGTTTCGAAAACAATAAGCTACGGTGTTGATATTAACAAACCCAGCGATGATCTTTTTTCTCATGGCACACCGCTTCATCATGCAGTGTGGTCGGGCTCTTTGGATACGGTGAAAGTGCTGGTAAATGCAGGCGCCAATCTTGATGCGATAGACACCGCATGGAATGGCACGCCACTTGGCTGGGCAGAATATGGCAATCGAAAGGAAATAGCCGGGTATCTGAAAGAAATAGGAACGAATAAACGAGCAACGGGCAATTAATAGGCGCTTTTCTTTCACAGCATTCCCAACGGCTCCGCACAAAACTGGCTCACATCAAAAAATAGTAAAAAGCTACTTATCTTGCTGTTGATATCCTGCGCGAAAGGAGAAAAACTTTAATGCCCAAAATATGAAAATCAAAATTGTCCTGGCCTGTTTCATTATTGTCACAATATTTTTTTACGGATGTACGAAGCAAGGGGACGTGGGGCAAAGCTCACTTTTAAATTTAATTCCTGAACCTCCGGGCCCAAATTGCGCAGCTGGCGGAGTTAAGGTAATGTCTGGTGTTGATGCAAACAGGAACGGCGTTCTTGAGGACAATGAAATTCAAAATGTGAAGTACATCTGTAATGGAAGCTCCGACAAACAGGTCATCATCTATTTTCCGGCGAATGGAATTGGATATTCCACTACTTCAGCCAGTGGTTACGTTGATACCGTAGAGGTTCTCAGGGATTTCAACATTTTAAACTATGCCAATGCCGATTCGATCAACTTTAGCGCATACTTACAAACATCTGATTCAAGTGTAAGTAGCGCGGTCAATCTTTATGACATGACTAATAATGTTCCCATCAACAATACAACACTGACTTCGAACTCGACAGCGTCAGAATTTAAAATCACTTCGGTTAATTTCCTGCACGATCTGCCCCTAAGTCCAATAAATTTAGGCATACAAGTAAAAAGCGGGAAGGAAGGCACTATTGTATATTATTATTTGCCAATGATCACTATATATAGGCAATAACTTATCGTTTTGCGAAAATTAATTCACCACATTAGGCACATAAGCCGCCAGGATTCATATAGTTTTCTCTATTGTATCTATATACCTTATATCCCTTATTTGGTAAAAAAGAATTCAAACTGAAATATTGATCGCTTCATTGACTAAGACCTAATCAATCTTCCACTCGCTCAATTTCAAGATGGCATCTAACCGTGTAGGTGCATCCTGGTCAAACCAGGCCTGTATGAATTTGCCACCATTCTTATAGTTCTTTGCGTAAGCCGAAACGAATCCATTTTCATTTTTTCCGAGAACAACATCAACCTGCTCAGAAGGTATTTGCAAAATCGACGTCCAGAAATCAGGCAATCCGAATTGTTTTCCTTTTTCAGTAACGAAGCAGGAAAATACACCTCCAAAACCGCGGGTATCATTTTCTCCATATTTAATTCCTAGTACGCTATCTGCAGCGGGAACATTGAAGCCTACCGGCTGCTTCTCCTTTTCGTCGATCTCATACACCAGGGGGTTGATGCCAGTTAATACAACCCTCCCACCAGCATCCAAAAATTCTCTTAGTAAAGATTTCTCTCCGTTTTCAACGATCCTCTTTGGGAAATAATCTGTAGCAAATACGATCACCATATTGGGATCAATATTTCCGGAAAGCAACGAAGTGATAGAATCAGAATTAATTTCCTTATATCCACTACCGAAGAGATAATCTTTTATTTTCAGATCGCCGCCATTACGGAAATAAACATTTATTCCCGGTTCATAGAAGACGAAGCGTTTTTGTTTGCCTTCGTTAAACCGGGTATCAGGATGGCCACTTAAAGAATACAGGCATCCATCATCAGAACCAACATATAAATGATTGTTATCCAGGACGGCAGACGACAATACAGTGCCTCCCGTCTGAAATTTCGAGATCCGTTTCCCGGTGGACAGATCAAGACAATATTCATTCCCGTCAAATCCTCCAATATACACTTTGTCGCCTGCGATCAATGGAGATGACCAGAACAACGTAGTGGTCTGTCTTTTCCAGATTTCTTTCCCGGTATTCAAATGGACAGCTTGTACAAAATGTCCATCCGAAGTACCGGTAACGACAAACGTATCCTTGATGGCAACAGTTGAAATAACCCACGAAATCCTGTGATCCATTTTCCAAACAAGCTTTCCATTCGTGTCTATGCAATACAAAATGCCATCCCTGCAGCCAAAGACGATCTTTTTTCCATGAACCACCGGGCTTGAAAGAATTGCCTTCCTGTCAAAACCAAAATTTTCATTTTTCAAACTATCCCCCATCGTTTTAAAATTCCATTTTTCCTTTCCACCTTTTATATCAAGGGCGTATAAAGTACCGTCCATATCTCCAAACACTACTATATTTTCAAAAACCGCTGCAGTACTCCGGATAATACCATGACTTTTGAACTTCCAAACCTGTTTGCCATCGTTTTGATTCAGCATATAGAGGTATCCATCATCTCCGCCAATGATCAGTTTATTTCCATATAGTGTTGGAGAGGAATAAAAATAATCGAACCTCCAGGGGTATGCTTGTTTGTTTCCCAGGTCAAATTTCCAGAGCAATTG
>DASYSW010000407.1:0-2376 GCA_036002905.1 Chitinophagaceae bacterium | reverse complement strand
AAAAAATTTGTTGTTGGTTGTTTCGACGATGAGGCCGTCTTATTTCCTGCAGTGAAGAAGGTTCGCCGAGCGGGCTATAAAATTCACGAGGTATACACTCCTTTTCCTATTCATGGCTTGGATAAAGCGATGGGTTTGAAGGATACGGACCTGGATACCGCAGGATTTATTTATGGCATCACGGGAACAGCAACGGCATTGGGATTTATTTCCTGGATATTTACCGCTGACTGGCCATTGAATATCGGCGGCAAGCCACATTTTTCATTACCTGCGTGGATACCGATCACATTTGAGTTAACAGTTCTTTTTTCAGCAGTAGGGATGACATTGACATTTTGCTACCTCTGCCAGATGGCGCCTTTTGTAAAAAAGGACCATTTTAACCTGCGTTCTACTGATGATCTGTTTGTAATGGCGATTGAAATAACCGAGAAGACAAATGAAGCAGAGGCAGTAGCATTTCTTAAAAGTCTGGGAGCCATGGACGTAAAAGTTGACAGGAAAGAAACAAAATGGTGGCTGGGACGATACGACAAGGAAACAAAAATATTTGGTATGAAAGAGACGGAGGCTGCAGTATAAAATCATTAATAAACATGACGAAGAAATTTCTTAGCATAACATTGATTTTTTTAGCGACAATGATCGTTATTTCCTGCAGTGATGTGCGCACAAACACCGGAAGAGTTTATATGCCTGATATGAGCTACAGCAGGGCCCTTGAAACTTACGCAAAACTTGATTCGTCAAAATTTACAAACAATCCTGCTGAACTTGGCGAGGGCAAAATTTATTATACAGCGTTCCCTGTTGCCGGGACAATGGCCCGCGGAGACGAGATGCCCTTCGCATTTGCGATAGACAAGCCGGGAGATACAACAAATTATTTTGCATCAAGGCAGGCGCAAAATCCTTTGCCGGCGCTCGATGCGGGACAAATGAAGGAGGCAGAAAGACTGTACCTCGTGAATTGCGCCATTTGTCATGGATCAAAGTTGGACGGTAATGGTCCTTTGTGGAAAGACGGCAGCGGCCCGTTCACTTCCGCACCAAAAAACTTAATGACCCTTGACATGCCGGATGGACAAATGTTTTACTCTGTTACCTATGGCAAGAATATGATGGGTAGTTATGCATCACAAATAACGGATAAACAACGCTGGATGATCATTCATTATATAAAGGCACAGCAGACGGCAAAGAGCGCTTCATCAAAACCTGCTGCGAGTGATAGTACCGGTGGAAAGGCAAAAACAGATACTACGGCAAAAGCGAAAGTAGTTAGTTAAAAAAGTTACAGCTCAAAGCTAAACGATATGACACTGAAAGAACAATTTGTTATTCCAAAGAGATTCAAGAGTTGGTCGTTGGGATTGATGGCGATCGGCATTTTGTCTATCATCATCCTGTTTATTACACATGGAACAAAGTCTGATGAACGCGAGCAGGCCCGGTTTTGGGGAAGTCTTTTGCAGAACAGTGTTTATTTTTTGCTGGTTACGAATGCCGTCATGTTTTTTATTTGTGCAACGACGCTTGCATGGGGTGGATGGGCCTTGAGTTTTCGTCGTGTATCTGAAGCGATTTCAACCGCGGTGCCGATAATAGGCGTTATTTCAATTATTATCATGTTTGTTCTTGTGTTCGGCAATAATCACATTATTTATCAGTGGGCCGATCCTGAGAAAGTAAAAGAAAGTCACGCATTGCAAACTAAGTCTCCGTTTTTGAGCAAAGGATTTTTTACTGTATGGACGCTGTTGACAATAGGGTTATGGTCCCTGATTGGAATGAGAGTACGTCGCCTTACACGTGACATTGATAACAAGCCGATGACGGTGGAAGAAGGAAAAAGTTTTACGTGGACGAATACGGTGTGGTCAGCCATTTATTTATTTGTGTTTGCTCTCACTGTGATGTCTACTATTCCGTGGCTCTGGTTGATGAGTATTGATGCTCATTGGTATTCTACGATGTATAGTTGGTACACCTGGGCCAGTACGTTTGTTCCCGCGTGTGCATTGATCAGTTTATTCGTCATTTATTTAAAAAACCAGGGATACCTTGAATTGACCAATGACGAGCACCTGCATGATCTCGGTAAATTCATATTTGCGTTTTCTATTTTCTGGACATACCTGTGGTTCTCCCAGTACATGCTTATATGGTACAGCAATCAACCTGAAGAAACCATTTATTTCATCAACAGGCTTGGCAGCAGGGGAAATCCCAGTCCTTACAAGGGAATTTTCTTTTTAAACCTGATCATCAATTTCGTTGCGCCTATATTGATATTAATGCGAAGGGGCTCGAAGCGTAATTATACAACGATGACCTTTATGTGCGTATTACTCTTGTTTGGTCATTGGCTGG
>DASYSW010000406.1:0-7777 GCA_036002905.1 Chitinophagaceae bacterium | reverse complement strand
AGAAATAAGAACTGCTGCCTTCTTTTTAATTTCCATTTGAAAATCTGAGGAGAAATGGTAGCCGTCCAGAATAACTCCGTCGCCTTTATCAATTGAATTCAATAATTCGGCCTCATTTTTTGCCGTCAAAATTTCATACTTTTTAGCCAGGTCGGTTTTTATACCTTCCGGTGAGTCATCGTTAACTAAAAAAAGAATCGGGAAATATGTTGAGATCATATCGGCCAGTGCCGATGACCGAATTAAATGTCCAAGTCCCATCGCCGCACCTCCATCGGCTCTGAAAATAAGTTTCATATTAACACGTTGTAAAAAGAAGAAAGTACCTCAACCGGAAGTTTCAAATATTACTGAGGATCGACTTCTCTAAGAAACGAGTTGAATTAAAGATGTTTTCGGAAAACAGGTTTTGCAGGTTCGCCGATCAAGAACTTTTCAAATCCTTCTTCCAAAGATCGTTTGTAAATCATTGCTGTCTCATTAAATGCGTCGGCAAAATATTCGATATCTGCTTTCGAGTGACTAAAACAAGGGACGAATGCTCCCTGGAACAACACTCCTCTTTTTATCATTTCCTGTAAAGCAAGTGTTCGATGACCCGCTGAAATTTCCTTTTCTCTATTTCTGAATAAAAATACAGGCATCCAATCAGAAGGTGCAAGCTCGATAAAATCGTTAAGTCCATTCGCCGAAATCACCTGGCCACTTAATCGATTCAGGTGGTTTCCTATCTCGTGATTATGACTGATCACATTATTTAACTCAAATTCTTCGATCACTGCTAACGCAGCCGCCATGGCGTGTGTCTCACCCCCATGCGTAGTGGAGATCAGAAAGACTTTTTCCGCTCCTTTATTCCTGATGCCACCTAGCTCCATAATTTCCTTTTTGCCAGTGAGCGCACAAAAAGAAAAGCCGTTTGCGATTGCTTTTCCCCATGTCGCCAGATCAGGAGAAACATTATATTTTTTTATCGAACCGGGAAAGTCAGTTTTAAATCCTGTGATCATTTCATCGACTATATATAATGCTCCATGTTGATGGGCAAGGTCGATAGCATTCTGCAGGTAATTTTCCGGAATGCCCCAATTTTTTTCCGGCTCAGAAATGACACAAGCGATTTGACCCGGATATTTTTCAAAAAGTTCTTTCAGCGAATTCAAATCGTCCCCTTTGTAAGTAACCGATACTTTTACCATTTCGTCCGGTATCCCGGCATTGCAAACTGTTTTGCCAATGAACCAATCATCATAAGAATAAAATGGATGATCAAAAGGGAAAGCTACCAGCTTGCGACCTGTAAATGCTCTCGCCAATTTTACAGCAGCTGTAGTGGCTGTTGAGCCATTCTTTGCAAACTTGATCATTTGATGCTGCGGTACAAGAGATAAAAATTTTTCAGCCATTTCCATCTCGATGTAAGAGGGTCGTTGAAAATTGACACCTTTATCCAATTCCTTTTTTACCCTGGTTAATACTGGCTCATAAGCATGACCCAGAACCACGGACGTCAGCCCCATTGAGCAATCAAGAAATTTATTATCATCGAGGTCCCAAACATATGCCCCTTTACCATACGCAATGGCGGCTGGTGACAATTGAGGAAACTGATCATCACCCTTCGAATAAGTATGAGCTCCCCCAGGAATAAGATCATGGATCTTTTTCCGGTACATGTCGGATTTCGCGTAGTTGTTAATACTTCTCAAAGCGTTTTTAACCTGTTGTGTCGATTTCATAGTATTTTTTTCCCTTTTATGTGAGCGTTTATGTCCATCACTTCCGGATTCTTCATCAGAAAATGAACATAGTCCTTCCAGCCTTTATCGTCGCCAAGTGCTAAAATCAGGCGTTGGATAAGTTGAAGGTCGGCGGGTTCATCCACCGTGATACGAATGCCTGAAAAATCTTCGTCTGTTGAATAGTTATAACTCGTAAAAATTGATCTGCCATTGACTGTTGAATTTCGCCAAATGTACGGAGTAACATGCTCGCGGTCAGATTGCAACACAGCCTCTTTCCACGCCCTTTCCAGGGCTATAAAGCGGAAAATCTCCACATCTTCGCCGTCAGGGAATGTTCGATGTAATGTGTTGGAGCAATAATCAAAGCCTCCCCTGATGCAACAATCAATTATTTCATCGATTATTTCTGCGTCTATCAGGGGGCAATCGGAAGTAATCCTGACAACATAATCCGGGGCTTCTTTTTTTGCTGCCTGGTAATAACGATCTAAAACATCGGTTAAAGATCCCCTATAGACGCCGCATTTATTTTCCATTGCCAATTGAACAATCCGGTGCGCCTCCGGTTCATCGGTGGTTGCAACAATAAGTTTTTCGATCTTCTTCGAACGCTTTGCCCTTTCAAGATGAATGGTCAACAGTTCTTTCCCCGCAACCTTTTCCAATACCTTCCCCCGCAATCTTGATGATCCATAACGAGCCTGTGTAATGGCGATGATTTTCATTTCCAGTTATAAGGATACAAAAGCGATTCTTCTTCAACGTTGATGCTATCGATTTCACTTGTCAACGCGTCATCCAATGTTATTTTTTGAACCCTCAGATTATTCACCAATTGTTCAACGGAATCAACTCCAATAATAACACGATCGACCTCCTTTTTTGAAAGAACATAACTAAGTGCGAGATCGTACATCGCGAGATCATTGTCCAATGCAATCTCTTTTAACCTCGATACATATTTAAATAAAGGGGCGAGACCATGTGGCCATGCTGCTGGTTCCTTAAAGAAAAGTCCCTGTAAAAAAACAGAGCGGACCTGCAATAATTTTCCATGGTCCTTTGCCATACAAACAAGATCGCCACGCTTTGAGTAGTTATCCAGCAAATTCAATGGGAGTTGAATTACATCTAAATTGCTTGCCTTAATGGCTTGCAAAAATTCTGCGTTAGTATAGATCGAAATTCCTGTTTTGTTTATGAGTCCGCTTTCCTTAAGCTCGAGCAGTTGACCCATCAACTCAGGATGACTTATAAAATCTTCAAAGCGGTGAAAGAAATAAACGTTTACGTTTTTGAGGTTAAGCTGGCGTAGTGTATTGCGTAATTCTGCAGCAATGTTTTGACCCTTTGAACTAAACTTCGTATTGACCTGAAATTCCCTGTTCTTTGATCGAATGTATTCACCAATCAGTTCCTGGGCACTTCCATAAGCGTCGGCACTGTCAAGCTCGGTTATACTTTCCTCGCGAGCTTTGTCAAGGATTTCAAAAACAGTTTGTTTTGAAGGTTTGCCAAGTGAATTATTGATACCGTAATTCAACCCAAACTGCACTGTCCCCAGGATAAACCGATCGCTAAGCATTCACCGCAGGGTTAAAGATCGCCATTCTCAATATGTTACAATAGTGGCCGTCGTACTTGCCGTGATCTTTGTAAATCCCTTCTGTCACAAAGCCCAGCTTTTTATAGAGATTGACGGCGGGGAGGTTATCCTCCACCACTCCCAGGACGATTTTTCGTAATCCCTCTTGCTTGAAACAATATTCAATAACGGTCTTTGTTGCTTCCGACGCATAGCCCTTACCCCATTCTGATTTGTCACCCATCATGATCCCGTATTCTCCATATCCATGATACCTGTTGATGGGATCAATTTTTATATTGCCGATGTGCTTTGCATTTGCCTTTACATGAATGGCCCAAAAAAGGAGTGCATTGTCCTTCTCCGCTGATCTGAGATAGTTTTCAAGGTCTTCTTTTGAGTAATCGTTAAAAACTTCCATATAGCGAACAACCTCTTTGTCATTCATCCATTGCAAGTAATTTTCTGTACAATAGGACGCATCGATCGGCCTGAATATAAGACGGTCGGATTCCAGTACTTTATCAAGACTCATTTGTCCAAATAAAAATTTTTTACCTCGTCGATAACATATTGTTGCTCGTCACCTGTTAATGTAGGGAACATTGGAAGGCTTAGGCAATGCTGATAATAATTTTCGGCCACTGGAAAGTCACCTTGTTTCCAACCCAGCTTTTGATAGTAAGGCAATGTATGTACAGGGATATAGTGAACCTGGGTAAAAATATTTTTCGAGCGTAAATAATTATATAGTTCGAGGCGCTTGTTTACTTGAATGATGTACAAATGATAGGCATGTCCCTCGACATATCCTGACTGACCAATGATTTCGTCAAATTCTGCGAATGCGTCAAAGTATCTCTGAGCCAATTCCCTTCGCTTTTGAAGCCCTTCTTCAGCTCTTGCTAATTGAGAGATGCCCAGGGCTGCCTGGAAATCTGTAAGCCGATAGTTATATCCCAACTCCTGCATCTCATAAAACCATCCGCCGTGATTTTCATGTAGCAAACAAGGATCTTTTGTTATTCCATGCGTTCTTAAAAGGAGCAGTCTTTTATAAAGCTTTTCGTCATTTGTTGTGATCATTCCACCTTCGCCGCACGCAATATGTTTTACAGGATGAAAAGAAAATATAGCCAGTTCTGCAAATCTCCCATCACCGCAAAATTGTTTTACATTATTTGAATCCAGGAAGTAACCACCCGGCGCATGACATGCATCCTCCAGTATCCAAAGTCCATATTTGTCCGCGAGTGTGCGAAGATTTTCCAGGTTGACGCCGCGCCCTGCAAAATCAACAGGGATAATGCCGCTGAAAAAATGTGGCGGTTTGGAGCGAATTAGCGTTTCTACTTTATCAAGGTCCACCAGGTAACTCTCTTTTTCGATATCTGCAAAAAAGACATTCCCTCCACAATAGCGGATGCAATTAGCCGAAGCAGCAAACGTGAGAGGCGTCGTTATTACATTCGAAGTTTCGTTCACATTCAAGGCAAGAGCACTGAGATGAAGAGCGGCAGTTCCGTTAGAAACGGCAACAGCATACTTTACGCCGATATAATCCGCAAACTTCTTTTCAAATTTTTCAATCTCTGGTCCCTGGGTGAGAAAGTCTGACTGGAGTGTTGTTACGACGGCATTTATATCATCCTGCGTAATAAACTGTTTACCGTAAGGTATCGGCTTCATATTCTTTTTTACTTATTTGAAAAGATGGATCGACATGTTGCTGGATCAGCTCTCTTATTTGTTCGACTGACAACCATTCGGAATTTGTCCCTGAGTTGTACGTGAATCCTGCCGGAACTTTTTTCGCATCAAAATGTTCAATAAACTTTTGGATATCCCAGGCATGGGTTTGTGGAAGAATGACATAATATTTACCCAGGTCGTAGGTGTTAAAAGAATCAGAGCTTGTGATCATTTCTTCGTGAATTTTTTCTCCTGGTCTTATACCTACAATTTCCTGCTTACATCCGGGAGCTATCGCCTGGGCCACGTCCGTAATCTTGTATGATGGGATCTTAGGCACGAATAACTCGCCACCCCATGCCATTTCCAACGCGTGCAGGACCAGGTCAACACCATCCTCCAGGGAAATATTGAATCGCGTCATTGAAGAATCCGTGATCGGTATTACGCCCTCTTCCCTCTTCTTTAAAAAAAATGGCATTACCGAGCCGTTTGATCCCATCACATTCCCATACCTGACCACGGAAAAACTAATGTCTTTGTTCCCTTTTATATTGTTCGCGGCAATGAATAGCTTGTCCGATGTGAGTTTCGTTGCTCCGTACAAATTAATCGGCGCACAAGCCTTGTCCGTCGACAAAGCGACCACTTTCTCTACGCTTGTTTCCAGGGATGCGCGTATGACGTTTTCTGCGCCACCTATATTTGTTTTCACACACTCATCCGGGTTATACTCAGCGATGGGAACGTGCTTCATTGCGGCAGCATGAACTACATAATCGACGCCGTTAAGAGCTCGCTTTAACCGGTCATAGTCACGGACGTCACCAATGAAAAATCGCATCATTGGATATTTGACTACGGGGTAGTCGTGTGCCATTTGAAATTGCTTTTGCTCATCCCTCGAATAAATAACGAGTCGTTTAACACCAGGCCATCTCTTTAACACGATTTTTACAAATGCTTTTCCAAAAGATCCGGTACCCCCGGTTATTAAAATCGATTTACCGTTCAGGTCAAATGCCATAAATTATATTATTTGGAATTTTTTATTAACCATAATTAAAAAATAGCACGAAGTTTTAGTCAAAATAAATAACCTACTAACCTACAGCGAACATTTCTTAAATTACTACTCTACTTAACAGAAACCGTATGAATGGACAAATATCTTTAGCGAAACCATTTTCCCGAAAAGGGCCTTTTTACCTGTTCTCATTTTTGTTTTTAATATCCATCTGCAAAGCCCAAAATACTTCTGTAAATGTTATAAGTTACCCCCAGGGCTTTCCAAAAGAAATAGCTGGAGATATCCAATCGCTTTTGCAGACCTCAACCGGTCAGCACTGGGACACAACACAAAAGACTTCAACCAAAGGGTTTGTACTTTCACTAAAACTAAGCGGTAATTATAAGACCGGGGAAAGCTGCCTGATAAATTCTGACGGCGTAAGCTATGTTTACTTTGAATCTCCAACTACAAACGGGCTGGTCTACGGCGCATACAAATATCTGCGCGACCTGGGTTTTAAATTTTATTTGCCAGATTCATTATACACGATCGTACCTTCTTTGAGATCTGTTTTCAGAAAAACATCCGCGATGGAAACTCCTTTTTTGAGGATCAGGGATTTCTTTGGAACGGGTGGTTTTGGAAGTGGCAAAACAGACCCTGATCATAGTGTGCAAAAGGCATGGTTGCTTTGGAAATCTCGAAATGGTTTTGGTTCCGAGTTCGTATTGGGTGGTCATGCGGGTGAAGCATTCAACGGTCAAAACGTTAAAGAGTTAGAAAAGCACGCCGACTGGACTGCAACTCCTATTATGAAAAACGGAAGAATGAATCCTTCAACGAAATTGAATTATTACAATGAATCTGCCGTTGACTTCTTTACTGATTGGGCCATCAAGAAATTTACCAATAAAAACTACCAGGCTCCGCCGGCTTATTTAAGAGACATGGCTTCCGTCGACCCTGCCGATGGTGAAGGCTATATAACAACTGCTCCAAAGGGTTCCCAACTCAAGACAATTAGCGACCAGGTATTTTATGCAGCAAATGTTGCCGCGCAAAAACTCGACAAGATTTTTCCGGATCAACCCAATATCGGTGTAAACCTTTATGCTTACAGTGTTCATGCGGATATCCCTAATTTCTCATTAAATCCGAGAGTGTTTGTTCAAGTTATCCCCTACGCTTTTCAAAATGTAGCATTTGGACCCGCCTTCATTAATCGCTGGTCAAAAAAAGTGAAAAGATTTGGCCTCTATGATTATTTCAAATATCCTGATGCGACGTGGGATATGCCCGGAGGCTACCAAATAGAGGAACTTATGAAAAGAGCAATCTATGCTGCGAATGCAGGCTCTGAAGGAACGACCTATGAAAGTTCATATAGCAAGTTCTCTACGGCCATCCCCCTATGGGTTCTGTGTCAATATATGTGTACCGGGGATACTGCCTGGCAAAAAAATTACGATAAACTTATTGCCGATCTCTACGGAAGCGCAGCTCCAGCTATTAAAGAAGTCTTCGATATCTTTTACAAAAGAGCCCAATTTGGATTTTTTGATTTTTACGAAGCACTCCATCATGTTCAAAAGGCTCAGCAGCTAACTACTGATCAACAAGCTTTGTCCCGGATAAATGAGATAAAGCTTTATTTATGCTATGCATATCTATATTTAAAATCACAGGATATTGAAACCGGGAATCTTGAACAGCGACAATTATCGCTGGAAAAAATAGCCTGGA
>DASYSW010000405.1:0-2362 GCA_036002905.1 Chitinophagaceae bacterium | reverse complement strand
AACCCTGCGGCACCTTGGCTAGTTGGATACCTTCACCCGTGTACAGGTCACCATAGATGGTTTTGAACTTTTTTGATGAAATGATCTTTTTGAATTCATCCAAACAATAATCAATCTCCTGCCTTACTCTTTTTAATTTATCTGGTTCAGGCTGCCAAAGACCGCCTCCTAAAAAACTTTTGCCAGGTTCCAGGTGAAAATAGTAACCGGCCATTCCTGATTTCCTTCCTCCTTTATCCATACTAGCGCCAAAATTGGTTTTATAGGGAGATTTGTCTTTTGAAAAACGCACATCTCGGTTAATCCGAAAGGTGCATTTTTTTGCTACAAGTTCTTTCAGGTCAGCATCATTTTTTGAATGCTTGTCAAGAACTGATTGAATAAAATTTTCAAAATCGCTTTTGGCTTGTTCATATTGTTTCCGGTGTGAGTCGAACCAGGACTTATTGTTATTCTTTTTCAGGTCCTTCAGAAATTTAAGGGTTGACGATTGTAACATGGACTCTTTTTTATTTAATTTAAATAATTTTTGACTGCAGTCTTTCCATTTTCTATCAGAATATTTATTTCCTCTTTCGACAATCTCCTGAGTTTTGGTGAAATATTTCGGTCGCTGATGGAGACTGTTCTCTGCCAGTCTTTTTTTGATAACTGTTGCCTGTTTAGATTTTCGATAACAATCGTATAAAAAGCAAGCATGTAGTCTTTCAAAGCCCGTAACGGGCATTTCAGCAAGGACCTGGTTTTCCTGGTCATTTTTTATTTGAGCATCCGGATCGATTCGAAGCCAATTGTCAATGAATGAGGTCCCGCTTCATCGAAAACATGCAGGGGGAAATTTTCGAGAAACCCTCCATCTACCATGATATCCAATCCTTGCTTTTGTTTTGGGTGATTGACTATGTTTCCGCTGCTATCCATAAAAATTGCTTCAAAATATAATGGGATGCCTGCTGAAATTCTTATGGCATCTCTCACTTTCATTTTTGGATATGATGTATAAGAAAGTATAACCGCCCGTTGTTTGTTCAGGCATGTACCCGTTACATAAAGATCTTTAAATCCCTGCTGGTGCATTTGCTCAAATGTAATGTCCGCATTCCCGGTTTTTTGTTTGATGACTTGTCCCAACCATTTCTCCAGTTTTTTCCCCTGTACCAGCCGTAATATTTCTTCAGCCTGGTGATACCGCCCGCAAATAGATACCTCCCGTCATTAAACTTTTTAAAATTTGTTTCACCGATCAGGTTTTCAATTTCCTGTCCCGAATAGCCGAGCGAGACTGTTAGCGCCATGATAGTTCCTGATGATGTCCCCGCAACCCTCTCAATATCACTCATCAGTTTATAGGATTCCATTTCTTTTACAGCCCCACAATAAGCGATTCCCCTGACACCTGCTGCTTCAAATACAAGATTCTTGATAACTGGCTTCATTTGCGCCAGTAGAACCATTTGCTGAAACACAAGGAAAATAAGTAGGATCTTTTTCATAACCTGGCTTGGTATTGAAGGTATTATTTATGCAGAGTAGTTCATGAATACCTTTTGAGCGAATAGGGTATGTTCGAGGGGAGGATGTGTCCTACTGAGGTAATAAGGTATTTCATGTAACGCGGTTGTTCACTGGTGCGATGTGGATGCGAAAGAACTAAAACACCCCGTCTTGCTTTGTTCATAAGTGCTTATTTATTTTTTCCTGATCAGTTTCAAAAACTCATCTTCGGAAATGATCTTGACCGTATTTAATTTTTTTGCTTTGTCTAGTTTACTTCCCGCATCTTCACCAACAACGAGGTAATTAAGCTTAGCACTGACACCACTGAGTATTTGCCCGCCATTTTCTTCGGCCATTGATTCTGCCTCACTCCGTTTCAAAGTGGGTAATGTACCGGTAAATAAAAATGTCTGCCCGCTGAGATTACCATCAGTCACGTGTTGTTTCTTTTCATTCTTTAACTGCAGGCCAATCTTCTCCAATTCTTCAAGCATCGCGATATTATCCTTATTGCTAAAAAAATGATGTACGCTGCCTGCAACTTTAGGTCCCACATCTTCGAGATTCTGCAGATCCTCCAACGAGAATTTTCTAAAGTCAAGCAAATGATCAACAGCCTGGGCCAATGTTTTGGCTGACGTTTCACCGATAAAACGGATACCCAAACCAAATATCAGACGATGCAGGGGTTGTTTCTTTGAGTTCTCAATCGCTGTTTGTAAGTTATCGATCGATTTTTGACCAAAGCCCTCTAACTCACCGATCTTTTTGAAATCTAATTTATAAATGCCCGGAACATCTTTCAATAAGCCAAGTTCATAGAACTTCCTGATGTTTGCTTCGCCAAGTCCACGGATGTCCATTG